>JAITKH010000049.1 GCA_031278535.1 Planctomycetota bacterium
GGGCTTGGTGAAAACCGGTTCAAGTACGCCCATGAATCCAATGACCTGTGGAAGCTCTGGCATGGCGATTTCCTTTTACAAGGCGTCTGTTCAACACCAAGTAAAAGAATCGCCATGCCGCTTTTCAACCTATGCCGGAAATTACAACCGCAAAATTTCCAAAAGTCCACTATATACCAAGATGTAAAGGTTATTTTTGGGCAGACCCTTACACCACCATTCAAGTATCGAAAGACGAATACCGATAACAAGATACCCTGTCCCAAAAATCTGACGGAGGAGCAACGGGGGCCTTCAGGGATCCGTGAACGCTTACAGGGAAACAACCCGGGAATGAGCAAGGGACCGATCAGGAGGATCATCTATGTTCCCGTTTTTTGACGACCTCGACATGGACAACGAATCAATCGAGACGGCGGCCGATCCGGTGTCTCGCCCCATTTACCTCGGCATCATCGTTTGCATGGCGATTGCGGCGGCCGGAGCCTTATGGGCAACCAGCATGGTGTTTTCCCTGTGAACTGCCCGAACCGAAAACAGGAAAACGGGAGATGGGCCGCCGGAGCGGTTTTTATCGCCGATCCTGCCGATTCCTTGCCGGAAGCGACTCCCTTCCCGTGCTTTTCCAGCGGCGATGAATCCAAAACCATTGGTCCGGCTCCTCCAGGATGAAACGGCTTAAATCGCTGTTCAGATCGTTCACCAACTCGCGAATCGTCTCGTCCGGCGAACGGTCGGGGTTGGGACGATGGGGAATCGGATTGTATCGCACGACGAAACGCCGTCCGTCAGCGCTGCGGCGAAGCACCGCCGCGACCAGAGGTGAACCGGCGCGCAGCGCCAACTCCACCGGCTCGGGCACCGTGCTGGCCAACCGGCCGAGAAAAGGCGACATCAACCCGCGGGAACCGGCATCCTGATCCAAAAGCACGCCTACCACCCCATTGTTCCGAAGCGTTCGCAGAGCTTGGCGCAAGGCGCCCTGCTTGTCGTAGATTCGAAGGCCGTTCCGTTCCCTGATTTTTTTCACATACCCGTCGAGCCGGGGATTGTCGAGAGGTCTGGCTATGGAACCGCCGGACGCGCCCAAGAGGCCGGCGATGGCGTTCCCCCATTCCCAATTGCCGTAATGCGCCGTCACAATCACGAGACCGCAACCCTCGGACAGGAGACTGCGGCAAAAGCCGTCGAAACCGGCAAAATCGACATATCGAAAAAAATCTTCCCGGCGCAACCGAGACAGGCGAGCGAACTCAGCAAATACCATGCCAATGTTGCGGAAAGTACGCCTGGTGAAAGAGCGGATTTCGTTTGGTGGAAGCCCCAGCCGTTCGGTTGACTGCAATTCCACCGTCTTCCGGCGCTTCGCGTCAACCAGCAACCAGACATCCCCCAGCCGCCGTCCCAGCCAATGGGCCGCCTTCCAAGGGAGCCAGGCCAGGCAAGTCAAGAAAATTCTGGCGCCGCAATATTCGAAAATCCGGCGAATCCGCCTAATCCCGCTTTCCATGTCGGCTATTCCGATAACTGTTTGCCGGACAGCCTATGATAAGCCTCCAGATAGCGGGAACGGGTCGCCTCGACTACTTTTTCCGGCAAGACAGGCGCAGGCGGTTCCTTGTTCCAGCCGCTTTCCCGTTCCAGCCAGTCGCGGAGATATTGCTTATCGAAAGAAGGTGGATTTTCGCCCGGCCGCCAAGCGTCGAGAAGCCAGAAACGGGACGAGTCGGGGGTAAGGATTTCGTCCACCAGAATAACTTCCCCGTTTGCCAAACCAAACTCGAACTTGGTATCGGCAATGATGATCCCTTTCCCTCTGGCGTATTCAGCCGCCCGGTTGTACAGATCGAGGGCGGCCCCGCGCATCCGATCGGCAACCGTCGGTCCGACTGACTCCCGCAAACGCTGGAAAGGCACGTTCTCGTCGTGCCCTGCCTCGGCTTTGGTCGAAGGCGTGAAAATCGCCTCGGGAAGCCGATCCGCCAAGCGCAAACCGACAGGAAGCTTGATCCCGCATATCCCGCCGGAGGCCAGGTAATCCTTCCAGCCGGTACCAATGACGTAGCCGCGAACAATGCATTCGAAAGGAATCACCCCGGCCTTCCGAACCAGGAGAGAACGCCCGGCCAACTCCCGGGCAAGGTTGGACGGCAGGTCCAAAGATTCGATCGAATCGGACAACAAGTGGTTGGGAATGCTGTTGCGCAACCGATCCAGCCAGAACAGGGAAAGGCCGGTCAATACCTTCCCCTTGCCGGGAATCGGCGTCGGAAAAACCACATCGAAGGCGCTGATGCGATCTGTCGCCACCAGCAGCAAGCGTTCGCCCAAATCGTAAACGTCTCTCACCTTTCCCCTGCGCGGAACCGGAAGGCCGGGCAGGGAACTTTCGAACATTGCCTCGCCGCCATTCATATGCGTTTCCCCGGACTGTGTTATTTGCCAACGCCTTTCAATGCCTCGACAGCCACCGACGCCTGCCGCGCCTCGCGTTCCTTGAGTTCCTTTTCGTTTTCCAAAGCTTCCAGATCGTTTTCCAGGGATCGAATCTCGTCCCGGCTGAGGG
>JAITKH010000129.1 GCA_031278535.1 Planctomycetota bacterium
GATTTCCGGTCCGGCCTGATCCGTCCATTGCGGCCGCCGGTGAAACCGCGCGTTTACGAAATGGTTCCGTCCGCGCCTTTTTGAAAAAACCGCCGCCTCTTTTCCATTATCGACTTCCCCGGGCGCCAAACCAGTACAAACTATCCCAGCCGGACAAGAAGCAAAGCCGCGTCGGCCGGGGTGACGCCGGGGATGCGCATGGCCTGATCCAGGTTTTCCGGCCTAAAGCGGGATAATTTTTCCGCCGCCTCGCGGCTTAGGCCCCGCATGGATGCGTAATCCAGGCCCGACGGCAGGCGCAGGCGGCGATTCCGATCAAGTTGGGCAATCTGCCTGAGGTGGCGGACGACGTATCCCTCGTACTTCGTCCCGATCGCAAGTTGTTCCGCCGCCCGCGGCGACAGGGCGGCCAGTTCGGGACAATGCTTCGCCGCATCGGTCCAGGCCGTTTCCGGGCGCCGGAGATTCTGGGACAGGCTTTCGCCGCCAGGAAGCCTGGCGTTTTCCAGCCGTTCGCCGCCGGTTTCGATTTCCCTTTCCAGCGCCTCCACCCGATCCAGCCTGTCCCGGCCAACCAGGCCTGTCTTGAAACCAAAACGGGTGAGGCGGAGATCGGCGTTGTCGTGCCTGAGGAGGAGCCGGTATTCCGAACGGCTGGTGAACAGGCGATACGGCTCCTCCGTTCCCCTGACCGTCAGGTCGTCGATCATGACGCCGATGTAGGCCTGATCCCGGCCCAATCGGAAGGGCGGCTGTTCCAGAACCGCCAGAGCGGCGTTGGCGCCCGCGATAAGGCCTTGACCTCCCGCCTCTTCGTATCCGGAGGTTCCGTTGATCTGTCCGGCCGTGAAAAGGCCCGGAATCCGTTTGGTTTCGAGCGTATCGCGCAACTCCGTGGGCCGCACGGCGTCGTATTCCACCGCGTAACCGTAGCGGATCACCCGCGCCTTTTCCAGCCCCGGCACGGTGCGGATGGCTTTTTCCTGGATGTCGGGCGGAAGCGACATGTAGAGACCGTTAAGATAGGTTTCGGTGGAGTTGCGGCCCTCCGGCTCGACAAAGAGGTGATGGCGCCGCTTTTCCGGAAAGCGGGCCACTTTGGTCTCGAAATTGGGGCAATAGCGGGGGCTGACGCCCGAGATGGCGCCGGTGAAAAGAGGGGCGAACCGGAGGTTGTCGTACACCGTCTGGAAAGTAGCCTCGTTGGTCCAGGTGGCGTAGCAGGGAAGTTGCCGGCAGTCAAGCTGTTCGGTGAGAAAGCTGAAGGGTTGGGGGGCGGCATCCCCTTCCTCCCGCTGCATGCGGCTGAAATCGAGGGTCCGCGCGTCCAGACGCGGGCAGGTGCCGGTACGGAGCCGGAACATGGGGATTCCCAGCGCCGCGAGCGACTCGGAAATTCCGGAGGACGGAAGTTCGCCGGCCCTGCCGCCGGGCCATTCCCGCAGTCCCATGTGCAGTTTGGCCCGGGCGAAAGTGCCCGAGCAGATCACAACAGCCCGACAGGGAATCACTCCGCCGAGAAAGGTTCGAATCCCTGTCACCCGGCCGTTTCCCGTTTCGATGCCTGTCGCCTGATCCTGGCGAATGGCGAGATGCGGCTGGTTTTCCAGGAGGCTGCGCATCCAGCGCTGGTAGCTCCAGCGGTCGATCTGGGCTCTCGTGCTCCTGACCGCCGGCCCCTTGGCCGAATTAAGCATCCGGAAATGCAAGGCGTTGGCGTCGGCGGCAAGACCCATCGCGCCGCCCAGGGCGTCGATTTCCCGCACCAATTGCCCCTTGCCTATCCCGCCGATGGCCGGGTTGCAGGATATGTGACAGATTTTATCCACGTCCATGCTGACGAGGAGGGTGTCCACACCCAGGCGCGCCGAAGCCAGGGCGGCTTCGCAGCCGGCGTGGCCGCCGCCGATCACCACCACCTTTTCCCGCATCCCCCTCCGCCCCTTCCCGTTCTCCCGGTTCATCCAACTTCCGTCTCCGGGGAAGTGAATTCCCCTTCGGCATCGGAGGTCGATTCCGTAGCAAGCGGACTTCGGCGCCCGTAAGGCCGACCTTTTCAGATTGCTCCCGCTGATTCCAGGAGCCGGTTCGATTATATGGATACGCCCGGCGACAGGCAACAGCCGGTGTTTTCCTGCAGATCGACGGGGTTTTCCCGGTTTCCCTTTCCACTTTCCCGGGCTGCGGCGCGAAGCGGGATGGCGTCCGCCTGGAACAAGTCCGTCCGCCGGCGGCACCACTGTTGGGCGCATGTGAAGCGCGATTTCATCCGGATGGCGGAGATGTCCGGCGAGCCGGGGAGGGAGGCTGCGTCCTTCCAGACGCGGAGACCGGGGTATTCGCGTCCTGGCATCGGGTCCGGGAAGGAACCATGGCGCGTCCGGCCTTCCGGAGCGGGGTCCGCGCCATCCGGCGGACGGTGAAGGAGTGTTTGCTTCGCGGGACGGCGACGGCGGCGCGTTCGGGCATGTGCCGGGAGCTTCTCAAGGTGGGGAGGCGTTTGTGGACCTTTGTCCGTGTCCCGGGCGTTGAGCCGACCGACAACGCGGCGGAACGCTCCATTCGTCCGGCGATGTCGGGGCGCAAGACCGGCTTCGGGGCGCAATCCGGACGCGGCGGGAATTTTGTCGAACGAATGCCGGCCGTTCGGGCGGGTTGCCGCCCGCGGGGCGTAGCGGTAGCGAAGTTTGTCAAAAATGCCGTGACCGCGAGGCGAAACGGCAGGAACGCGCCATCCCCGCTCCCGAATGGCAATTACGCCATGGCTTCGTGAATTGTTGAGCGGTGAACGCTTACAAACAAAGTTTGGCCCGAATCGGTCAGCATCGCCGAGCTGGAACAACTCGCCGCCGAATCCCCTGCCGGAGCCAACGGCCTGATCTTCCTGCCCTATCTCGCCGGTGAAAGAAGCCCGATCTGGGATTCCGATGCCAGCGGGGCCTGGATTGGCCTCCGCCTGGATAGCACTCGGGCCGACATGGTGCGCGCGGTGTTCGAAGGCACGGCATATGGTCTGCGCCAGATGCTGGATCGGGCAAAAAAACGCTGGGGATTGGTCCCGGGCGAGGTATTGAGCGTCGGGGTTGGCTCACGAAGCCGTTTTTGGGCGCAGATCAAACGCGAGATCACCGGTCTTACCTACCTCTTGGCTGAAAGGCCCGACGCCGGATCCTGGGGCGCCGCCTTGCTTGCGGCAATCGCCGCGGGAGCATTTTCCGGCCCTGACGACGCACGGATCGGATTCATTCCGCCCAGCCGCGTTCACACATCCGCCAGCCGCTCGGAACGCATGCACATGGCCGATTTGGAACGAAAACGCGCCTATGACAAGGCCTTCCGCAACTACGAAAAACTCTATCCAACCCTCGAACCAATTATGCACGATCTCGCAAAAAACGACAGGGAATAGACCGGACAGGCGCACTGTACACAACCGTTTTCCGGAGATGCGGAATCGAGGACTGTTGACTCCTCCCCCCGGGGGGATAGAATGGGAAGAGCCGATTCAGGCTTTGGAGCAAGGCATGGAAAGACGCGCCGCCGAATTGCAACGCGAAACGACCGAGACCGGCATCCGGCTGGCCCTGGACCTGGACGGTTCGGGAAAAACCCGGATTGCCACCGGCGTCGCCTTTTTCGATCATATGCTGACGCTGTTTGCCCGGCACGCCCTGTTCGATCTCGAACTGGAGGCCAGGGGCGATACCGGCGTGGACGCGCATCACACGGTCGAGGATGTCGGCATCTGCCTTGGTAAGGCCTTGGCCTTGGCGCTGGGGGACAAAGCGGGGATAGCCCGCTACGGCCACATTCTCCTGCCCATGGACGAGGCGCTGGTCCAGGTGGCGGCGGATCTTTCAGGCCGGCCGCACCTCGAGTGGCGGGCCGCCATTCCGGCTGCCAAATGCGGCGATTTCGACACCTGCCTCGGGAAGGAATTCGCTCGCGCCCTGACCGTCAACGCCGGCCTCAATCTGCATGTGACGCTTCTGGCCGGCGAGGATCCGCACCATTCGCTCGAAGCCATTTTCAAAGGCCTGGGCCGGGCGCTCCGCCAGGCTGCGGCGCCGGACGCGCGCGAGAAGGGTATCCCCTCCAGCAAAGGCGTCCTCTGACCGGACGCGCGAAGCCGGAAACGACGGCCGCTTTCGCCCGCCAGTTCGCGATACAGGAGGAAAGACAATGAAGAAATACGTCTGCGACATCTGCGGTTGGGTGTACGACCCGGCGATTGGCAATCCTGTGACCGGCGTCAGCCCCGGCACGCCTTTCGAAAATCTGCCGGACGATTTTGTCTGTCCCGAATGCGGTGCGGGGAAAGACAGCTTTTCGGCTGAATGAGCGGAAACGCGAAAAGCGCCGCCTGTCCATCAGGAATTTGCGAACTTCACCGTCGCCGGAGGCGGGACCTCCGGGTTTGTAAAGCGTAAGCGTTCACGGCTCAAGAAGGTTGTTTTGCGGGGATTTTTTAACCATTCGTTTCAAAGTTCACAAGCTTTCGCCAAAAATCGAGCGTTTTTGGACACTTTCGCACTCAAAACCCCCTTAAAACGGATG
>JAITKH010000205.1 GCA_031278535.1 Planctomycetota bacterium
ACCAAGGTGCGCAAGCAGGGGTACGCGCAAAATAGAGGCGAACACGAACCCTACATTCATTGCATCACCTATCCGGTTTTCGATTCGCAAAACAGGCTTCTTGCCGCCATAAGTCTTACCGGGTTGGAACAAATGATGGGCGACAGGGATCCGCAGACAATTCACGGTGCGTTGCGGCGTGCCGTACTGGAACTCCACGAGGAAACAAACCAATACACGATGTAGGGATGGCGGACGTTTCTTGCGACCGGCCGCGGGCGAAAAAGCCGCGCGTCCTGTACAACATCCAGACTGGCATCGGCTTCCGCATTGAGAGTTGATCGAACCCGTTGAAAGCGCAGTCAGGTTGAAAGCGATGGCGCCCGCGAATTTTTGTGATGGACAGTGATGAAACTTAATTTCACCTGAGGAAACTGGAGACTGCTCATGACCCAATGGAAGGATGACGGAGATCTTTTCCGGCTGATGCGGGAGGAACTCTATACCGCGGTGGTTGGGGACATCATGGACAAGTTGGGATTGTTGCGCCAATATCTGCCGGCCAGAATCACGCCGCTGCAAATTGACATGGTGGTGGCCGGCCGCGCCATGCCGGTGCTCGAGGCCGACACTTTCGGAGACGAATGCGGCAATTTCAACGGGACGCTGAAAAAAACCTTCGGCCTCATGCTTGAAGCGCTGGACGATCTCAAGGAAAACGAAGTGTACATTTGCACCGGCTCGTCGCCCAACTACGCCCTGTGGGGGGAGTTGATGGCAATGCGGGCCAGTCGCCTCAAGGCGGCCGGTGCCGTGCTGGACGGTTATTCGCGCGACACCCGAGGCATCATGGCTCTCGGATTCCCCACCTTTTCCCACGGCCGGTACTCCCAGGATCAGGCGCCGCGCGGCAAAGTGCTGGACTATCGGGTACCCATCGAAATCGGAGGCGTACGGATCGGTACCGGGGACATTGTATTCGGCGACCTTGACGGAGTGTTGATCGTTCCCCGGTCTCACGAAAAGGAAGTCGTCGCCCGATCCCTGGAAAAAGCCAGAGGCGAGCGGACGGTCGCAAAAGCCATTCAATCGGGACTTTCAGCCCGCGAATCCTTCGCGAAATTCGGCATCATGTAGGACGGTGCCGCAAGAGTTTTCATCTTGTCCGCAGGAGGCCGGTTTTGGAACAGTTTAATCCCATTCTGCGCGGCGAAGCCGGCGCCCTCAAGCGCGCCCTATATAAATCCATGGGGTTCACGGACGCGGAACTCGCCCGACCCGTGATTGGCATTGCCAATAGCTGCACCAATGCCACTCCCGGGCATTACAACTTGGACGAGCTTTGCGGGCGGGTAAAGGCCGGCATCGCGGAGGCTGGCGGCACTCCCATGGAATTCTCGACCGTGGCTCCGTGCGATGGCATCGCCGAAGGCCATTCCGGGATGCGTTATGTCCTCCCTACCCGCGATCTGGTCGCGTCAAGCATAGAATGCATGGTGCGGGCGCACCGTTTCGACGGCTTGGTTTTGCTCGGTTCCTGCGACAAGATAGTGCCGGGCATGCTTATGGCGGCGGCGAGATTGGAAATGCCCGCCATTTTTCTGAACGGCGGCCCCATGCTGCCGGCGCATTACCGGGGCAGGGATTATGACGGCAATATTGTCACCGAGGCCATTGGCTGGCTGAAGAGGGGAGAAATCGACGCCGACGAGTTCACCCGCATAGAAAACCTGGCCGAACCCTGTCCCGGCTCCTGCGCCATGCTGGGGACTGCCAACACCATGTGCGCCCTGTCGGAAAGCCTGGGGCTGTCCCTGCCGGGAAGCAGCGCCGTTCCGGCGGTCATGGCGGCGCGCCTGGCGGCTGGAATCGAGACGGGAAGACGAATCGTCGGATTGGTCAAAGCGGGGATAACCTCCCGCGACATCCTGACCCGCCAGGCGTTCGACAACGCCATCCGCCATCTTCTCGCGATGGGGGGATCGACCAACGGCATTCTTCACCTGCAGGCCGTTTACCATGAAGCCGGGCTTGGAGACCTCCCCCTGGAGCATTTCAACCGGCTCAGCCTGGAAACGCCGCAGGTGGCCGCGGTGTATCCGGCGTCGGAATTCGACATGGCCGATTTCTATGCCGGCGGAGGTTCGCCGGCGGTGCTGAAGGAGGTGGAGCAGCTGTTGGACTTGAACGCCCTCACCGTTACCGGCCGGAGCCTTGGCGAAACCCTGGCTCTTTTTCCCCGCACGAGCAACCCGAGGATGATTCGCCCCGCCGCCGACCCCTTTTCACGGGAGGGCGGCGTCGCAATCCTGCACGGAAACATCGCTCCCGAGGGCGGAGTGATCAAACCGGCGGCTGTACCGACGGCCATGTTTCACTACACCGGCGTTGCCCGGGTATTCACCAGCGAGGAAGCGTCCTACCGGGCGGTTCTCGAAGGAGAGATCAAGCCTGGAACCTGTCTTGTCCTCATGTACGAAGGCCCCAAGGGAGGTCCCGGCATGCCGGAGATGTACAAGACCATGAAATACCTCGAAGGGATGAATTTGTCGGATAGTTGCGCTCTTATCACCGACGGCCGGTTTTCCGGATCCAATCGGGGATTGTTCGTGGGACATATTTCTCCCGAGGCGTATGAAGGGGGGAATTTCGCCCTGATTCGCGACGGCGACAGTATTGAAATCGACATTCCGAAAAGGAGTATCCGCCTGCTCGTCGACGACTGCGAATTGGCCGAACGCGGGAAAAACTTCACTCCCGTCGAAAAAAAAGTGCCCAGAGGGTATTTGCGAACCTACCGCCGCATCACCGCCTCGGCGGCGCGCGGCGCGATTGTGGAATAATGTCCTTTTCAATGTCGGGCCTTTGTTTGGAGGAAAACCATGGGTATCAATCTTCGCGCCGCTTCCGCCCTGTTGGCGGCTCTGTCCGCATTCGCGCTTCCGGGAACTGTCGCCGCCGGACAAAAAATCATGCGCGTCGGCATCGGGGTGCCAGAAAGCCATTTCGAATACAAGGCATTCGTCAAGTTCAAGGAACACGTGGAAGGAAAAACCGGCGGCGGCATTGAAGTCCAGCTTTATCCTTCGACCCAGCTCGGCGACGACAAGGAAGTCCTCGACGCCATCAAGATCGGCACCGCCCACATGAACCCGGCAGGCCCGGGCGTGGTGGCGAATTTCGTCAGGGAGATGTCCCTCATCTCCCTTCCCTATATCTTTCCCACCCAGGAAATCGCCGACAGGGTCATGGACGGCCCTTGGGGACAAAAACTTCTCAAGACGCTTGAGCGCGCCGGGTTCAAGGGTCTCGGTTACGGCGACTTCGGTTACCGCCACGTCACCAACAACAGGCGCCCCATTGCCAGG
>JAITKH010000214.1 GCA_031278535.1 Planctomycetota bacterium
CGCATCTGGACGACCGGGAATGGCTGCTCCGCGCCGTCTTCGCCCCGCCCGGACCGCGCACACTGGCCGCCGCCTGCGGCCTTCGCTCGAAGGTCATAGCCTACGGCCTCGGGGACGACGAATTGCGGGACTTCCGCGACGGCCGCCCCTCGGCCAGGGCGCTCCATCTGATCGGCCGGCTGGACTTGACGCTGCGCTATCTTGACGGGCTCAAAGCGCTGGGGCTCTTCCAGCCGGACGACATGGCGAGCGGCTTCCGGAGGCTGTTCCGGGAAGCGGACCGGATGCGCGCCGCGCCGGACAACCGGGACGGCCCGGACGGCTACGGCCTCCCCATCGACATGACGCCGGGTTGGCGGGAGCGGCTGGCCGGCCTGGAGCGGTACGTGCCGCCGCCGGCCCGTCCGCCGAAGGCTAAAAAAGGCCGGGCCGGGCAGGCCAAAAACCTGCCCGGCGAGGCTGTCACCCCTCCGAAACCCGTCCGGGAGGCCGGCTTCCCGCCTGGCGCCGAGGAATGCCGGCGGACGGACGTTATACATTAACATCCTGACTTGTAAGCTGTTGTATTGGAGAAACCCTTTGCAGCCGTCTGGGAAATGTTAAAATTTACCACTGTCTTTTGCCCGGGGAGCGATGTTAATTTTTACCGCCATATCGTCGCTGTCTTGAATGTGATTCAAATGCTGGGCGGTTGTTTTGTCAATGATGGTGTGTTTGTCGCGGCAATGATCGCAGGGAATGAGCGATTTCATCATTACCTGCGTGTACATCACTCTTGCCGCCGACCTTGCCATGGCTCCCATCAATGTCTTGACCGTTGCCATGCGCCGTATCCGCCTGTCCAACATCACCATCGTTTCACTCCTCACTCGGCGCATGATGGCGATTCGCCCGGCTTGCCTCCAGGCGCTTGAGCGTCGCCGCGTCGGTCTTGTCCAGATAGCACGACACCATGTCGACTACGTTCGATGCCACGAAAGCATCGGCGCCCCGGCCCGAGGGATGCTTTTACTTAAATCGCCGGCGTAATCGTATAGCTGCCCAGTTGACATACCGGACAACGGCTCTGGCACTCATCCCCTTCCGGCGCGTGTGCTGGCCGCTTAATTCGTCCCCACCGTCCCTGGTGTCTCCTGCGTCTTTGGCGCCTCCGCCGCGTCCCGCTACGCTATGACCAGTGGCATGAGCAGCGCCTGAAACGAACCGCTCGTGAAATGGGCCGGGCTTTTATAGCATGTTCCGGCATCGTCACTCGACAGGCGCATGACAAAGGACTTGCCGGCGGCCTTGACAATCGACTCGAATTGGTTCACGTCGAAGCGAATGGCGACCGCGAGGGTATTCCGCCCGGCAGGCAGGCTGACCCGATACAAATCCCGCCGGCCGGGCTTGTCGTCGTCCCGGCAAGGCATGTAGCCGCCAATCGTCGCCTGCCCTTCCGCGGCCTGCCCGGCGGGGTGAATCATCAGTCCGTTTGATTCATTTCCTTCCAACAGCGGCCGCATTTCGGCCAAGGCGGAAAGCAGCGGCGCCGTTTCCATTTCCAGCGCCTGCCCGCAGGCGTTCAGGTCCGGCATGACAAACCGCCAGTCCGGCCATTGACAAATCTCGTGCTTTATCCTCACCCGCCAATTGCGGCCGAAGACCGCATCAGTACGGCCGTCCTTGTCGCAGTCAAGACAAGCAATCCGGACCGATTCCTCCTCCTCGGCCAGCCTGGCGATCATCTTCGCCTCCCGCGGGGTAAACCCGAAAAATCCTTTGCCGCCGCCCGCCGTGCCCTGGCCCCCGGCGACATGGGCGATTCCCAGCCTTGCCCCGTCGGACGCCGTCAGGTTGACTCCTCCGGCCGGCTCGTCCTCCAGAAGAATCCGGGTCAGGGCGTAATCGCCGCTGGAAGAATTTCCGGCGGAAAGCGGAGCGACCCGCGACAGCGCTTCGGCAAACAATTTGCCCGGCAGAACCAGCGTTTCCCGGGATTGCGAAACCTCCGGAGGCGCCGGATAGTCGTCACCTTCGCAAGCCGCCGGAAGGGGCATCCCCAGGGGGCGATCGCCCGGGACGACGAGCAGTCGCCCGTCGTCAATCCCCAGCCGCAGGAAAGGCTCGCGGATAATCGTGACCAGCTTGAGCAATTGCCTGAACGAAACGACGATACGCCCGTCGTCAACCTTGCCGGCCAAGGGGATTTCCATCCGCAGATCGCAACCCAGATCGCCGGCCGACCAGAGATCCAGCCTGCCGGGCGTCAAGGCCAGCATGATTTTGTCCGCCAGCAGCCGGTAATGGCCGTTCTTCAGGACAACCGGCTTGAAGCGGTCCAGCGCCCTTTTCAGGCTAGGCGTCGCCACCTCGGCTTTCGTTGCGGGTTCACATGTCAATGCGCTCATACGGGAATTCCTCTCCTGTCAATGAGCCGGGGATCCTCAGGCAAAAACCCCCAGCAATCGTCGATTTCAACGTCCACCTGCACATCGCCCCGGATGTCCTGAAAGTCGGGGTTCCGCCACGCCGGGCTTTGCCGTTCATCCCGTGCGAGCGTGCGGATGGCCGGCGTATCCCCGGCCCCGGCGGCATACACCAGGACCGGGACATCCTCCGGAGGCAGGCTATTCGGGGTTCCGTCGAACTGTCTCCAGGCAATCCCGCCGGTTGGATGCGGCAATAATGGTCCCATGTCTTCATCTCCCCTCAGTCCCGGCTTCCCGCCGGTCAAGGTTCCCTTCCCGCGACTGTTCCTCCGGATAATCAAGCTCGTCGCCATACAGCGTTTGCTCCAGGCCGCCCAGTTCTCGAACATTCCCGGGAACGATGAACTCGAAACCGGCCTCGTCCCCGGCTTCGTCCAGACCCCATCCGTTCAGTTCGGCTATTGAAAATGTCTGCGGTCGCGTTGAATCCGGGCGCCTCCTCTCAGGCCGGGACGCGAATGCGCTCGGTTCCGGCCTGGTGGTGTCGGAGGCGTCCGGTACGGCTCTTCTCACTCCCGGCGCGAGTCTGGCCGATCATGCCCCAGTTCGCCGGCAGTCCGGTTTCGCTGAAAGCGCCGGCGCCAATTTCCGCGCCGATGGCCGGGATTTTTCGGTCTGTCCAACCCGTCCGGCTTCTGTGGCCGATCCGGCAGCACGATCCTTCCGATGTCGAAGTAGGTGGCGAGGAAGCTTTTCACCATCTCGGGCGGGGTGAGGGCGACGGCATTCTTGATGGTCTCGGTCGATTTGGCGTTGGCGTCCCGAAAAATAATCACCGCCGCCCCGAGCGTCAGGGCGAGAATCACCGCCCCCAGCCAGACAATTGTGTCGGCAGCCGACGCCAGTTGCATTTCCCGCTCGTGCAGGCGCTCCCGGACCCGGCTGTAACCCTCGCGGACCTCCTCCATGGCCGCTCGCCAGGTTTTGGCTTCCGCCAGCCCTATGTCCCGCGCCGTCTGGGACGCCTCCCTGTCGTCCCGGGCCAGGTCGCGCCATTCGGCAAGACTCCTGTCCCTCGCCGCCAGGGCGTCCCCGAACGCCGCATACACCAGGACCGCGCCCAGGATCAGCCCACCGGCCAGGGCCAGAAGCGTCAGCCTGTAATCGCCGGTCCTCATAGGTACCATTTCTCGCCGGCGGCGAAACGGGCGCTCCGCTGGAGCAGGGACTGATTCAGGCGGCCAAGGGCGTCGCGATACCGCCGCCAGCCCCAGACCGCCGCGCCGGCGAGTATCAGGATGAGCAGGAAATAGAGCGCCCGCTCGTAGGCGTAGTTGGCCTGGAGCGTGGCCCTGAGCTTCGGGTCGGCCTCCAGCAATTCCCGCATGGCCTGGTTCTCCTGGCCGAGCGCGGTCAGGCGGAGCGCTTTCTCCGCCAGTTCGCCCTGTCCCGCCGCCAGCCGCCGACGGTAATCCTCCTCGCGCTCGGCCATGGTTTTTCCCATGCTTCCGATGCGCTCGCGGAGCGTACGGTTTTCTTCCCGCAGGCCCTGCACGGTCTTCAGGTCGTCCTCCTCGTCCTCGCCGCAGCCGGGAAGAAACAGCAGCGGCAGGACAAGGGCGACAGTAGTCAGATATGTCCGGTAACATCTCATGGGGTAATCCCTTTCAAACAGTGTGCCGGGTGTCCTGAAGCGACTTGTCAGCCGCCGCGTCCAGCAATCCGGCCGCCTGCCGCATGGCCCGGGCGGAGCGGGCGTTGCGCCAGCTTTTTGAGCAATGGCGCAACCGGCCCGCCAATCTCCGGCAACGATGCCGCAGGGCATCCAGGGCATGAAGCGCCCAAAACAAGTCCGTTGTCTCATTCTGCATGTGCTTTCACTCCTTTCCGAATCGCCGGACCATCCACGGAGGACGGCCCGGCGCGGCTTTTTTGATCTTTTGCTTGACCGGTTTGGGGTGACGGTGTACGTTACTCCGAAAGCGTCCGGCGGCATGCGGCTGCCGGAACCAGGGGATGGAAACAATGGCGCGAACCGCGACAAGGACCGCTGGCGGGAAGACGGCGGCCACGAAGACAACCGCCGGAAAGACAGCCGCGCCCAAGGCGCCAGCAGCCAGGCGGTAGTCCAGTACGGACGTCCGTATTGGATTACTCGGTATCTTCCTCCTCGTCGCCATTGTCGCTTCCATCGCCGCCGGCGATGGTGTCGGGCTTGCCGTTCCACTGCCAGAATTCCCAGCCGTTGGATGCGCCCTTGCGGCCGAGGTTCTGCTTCT
>JAITKH010000237.1 GCA_031278535.1 Planctomycetota bacterium
CAAGATATTCGGCCACTATTCGAACAATGTTTCGGAAGTTCTGGCCATGCTGGCCATGGGGACGGTCCCGAATCCAAGCGGCCTCCAGGGCGTCTCCGGAACGCTGTTTTACGCCAGCCCCGCCTCGGGCGATTTCATGATCGGCGTGGCCGGCGACGCGCATGACGAGTTTGGCATCCCCTCCATCGGGGCCGGAACCCTCTCGTCCAATTGCCTTGAGGGATCGAATGTCGATTTGGCACAGGAATTCACAACCCTGATTAGCATCGAGCGGGGCTACCAGTTGAATTCCCGGGTGGTTTCCACGTCAAACGAAATGCTGCAAACCGCGCTCCAAATCAAACAGTAGGATCGGCCGTCCTTACATCGCTTCGGGAGCGGCCAGCCCGAGCAATTCCAGTCCGCCGGCCAAAGTGAGGCGTATCGCCTCGGCCAAGGCCATGTGAGCAGAAGTTTTCAGTTCATCCGCCGACAGGAAGCGATGGTTTTCCTTGTCGGTGTACAACCGATTGAACTGGGCGGAAAGCTCCAGAAGATAAGTAGCGACAAGACTGGGCTCGTTCTCTTTCTCGGCCCCGGCCAGGACATCGTCGTATTCGGCCAATTTCAGGAAAATCTCCCGTATTGCCGGACCGGCCAGAAGTTCCCATGGGGCTCCGGCATTCGGGACTCCTCCCCAACGGCGCAGCATCGAGGACAGCCGGGCGTGGGTGTATTGCAGATACGGCCCGGAATCTCCGTGCAAATTCAGCGCCTTTTCCCATGTGAAGGACACGTCCTTCGTCCGGCGCTGGGTAAATTCGGAAAACACCACCGCCCCAACGCCCACCTGCTCGGCCAGGCGGCCGACGCTCATGCGTACCTCGTCCGTCCGGGCGTTTTCGGCAATCAGCGCCTGTGCCTTTTCAACCGCCCGATCCAGGACGTCCTCCAGGAACACCACCCTGCCCTTGCGGGTGGAACCGGTGGCGGCCGATTCCCCGAATACCCCCGGACCGAAGGCGAGCATGCCGAATTTGACATGTTCGCATTTCCCCGCCCATTCATATCCCATCAGTTCCAGCGTCTTGAACAACTGGCGAAAATGTAGTTCCTGCTGGTTGGCGACGACATAGAGCGATTTGTCGAAACGATAGGTCTGGTGACGGTATTCGGCGCTCGCGAGGTCCCGGGTCGCATAGATGGTGGCGCCGTCGCTTTTCAGGATGATGCAAGGCGGCATGCCCCATGCGTCGAGATCCACCACTTGCGCCCCCTCCGACTCCCACAGAAGCCCTTTGGCGCGCAGGTGCCCGATGGTGGCGTCCATGCGGTTATTGAAAAACGCCTCGCCCCGGTACCCTTCCTCCGGGAAATGGACGTTCAGGCGCGCGTACAGGCGTTGCAACGCCTGTACGCTTTCGTCGCGAAAAATGCTCCACAATCTTTTCGCTTCGGGATCGCCGTCTTCCAGGCGCTTGAACCAGGCCCTGGCTTCGTCGGCGAGATTTCCGTCCTCCTCCGCCTCCGCATGATAGCGGAGGTACAGTTGGAGGAGGGAGTGGACGTCGACCGGCTGGTCCGGCGTCTCGGCTTCCTTGCGCTTATAGGCGACCATGAGCTGGCCGAAGGTGGTGCCCCAGTCGCCCAGGTAGTTGATTTCCTCCACCTTCCAGCCCCGGGCACGATACAGGCGGGCCAAGGCCGCTCCCAGCATGGTGCTTCGTATATGGTGAACACCGAGGGGCTTGGCAATGTTGGGGCTGGAATATTCGACGACGACGGTTTTGCCGGCCCCGGCATTCGATTTGCCCCAATGTGCCGGGTCGGCGAGGGCGGCGCCGGCGGTTTCCGCCGCCAAGCGGACCGGTTCCAGAAAAAAATTGATGTATGGACCGACCGCTTTAGCCTGGGTGAACGCGGGCGGGAGCGCTAGCCTTTCCGCCAATTCCCGGGCAATCCCCGCCGGCGGGCTCTTTCGTTCCTTGGCCAATTGGAAACAGGGGAAACCAATATCGCCCATTTCCGATTTGGGCGGCCTGACCAGTTCCTCCTGAACGGCTGCGACGCTTTTTCCCACCAGCGGCGCCAACGTTTCCGCCGCCAGAATCCTATACCAAGTCATCAGGAATCGTCTCCCCGGCCATTGCGAAAAATATCCGGCCGGAGACGCCCTCGCCGGCCAAACGCATTATACCGATTTTGCCGCGAAAGAAAACCCCGTCAGCCATCCCGCCGACCTGAAAAGGCTATCCCTGCGAATGCCGAGGCCCGTTTGCTCCGGAATCGACCCTCCGCCGCCTCCGGGGAATCGGAGGCGGTTGCCGGATGAACCGGAGGCGATCCACGCAAGGTCAACATTAAAGATTGAGATCTTGCGGAATGCCAAGCCAGACCTTCCCTATCCGGCGCCGCATGGTTTCCAAACTTTCCTTGTGGATTTTTCCAGAACGGATATAATTGATTGCGATTGGGAAACGCCGTGCGCGTTGGCTTCATTTATCCGTTTGGGAAATTCCCGCGTACTACGGCGGGATTTCCCGTTTCCGTTTCATCATACTTGGCCGAGACGGCCCTGGGCGTTTGCCGCGCCGGTTTCATCTGGAGTTTTGCAGATTTCTGTTTCTTTTTGATATTGAAAGAGAGATATTCATGAATTTCCGACATATCGCTTGAATTTTCGCTTTGTCGAACAGAGAATCCTTTTCCAAAATGGGAGTTTTATAGGCATTTTTGACGTACCCAATAAAAAAGGAACACAAGGCATCCATCTAATTCCGATGAAATATCAATTTATCTATCGATATATAAATTTGTTATGCATTTTCCAAAACTCCAGTTTCATGTCAGGAAAAACCCTTTGACGAATGCGGATCCGCGTCAAGACGCCGACAATAGTCCGAGACCCGGCGAGGTCGATTCCCTGACGGTTCGATTCCTGCGCCAGGGAAAGGTTCGCGCCGCCCTGGACAGAGCGAAAAGCGTTCACAAATCCCGGCCAAACCAGAATTCGGAAACGTTGCTGCTGCAATGCTACGCCGCAAGGATCCGGGAATTGCGTACCAGCGGACACGAAAAGGACGCCAGTGCGCTTGAGGCAAACATCGCGAAATCCTTCCCCCGATGGGATCCCGCTCTCGTCGGCGCGCCGTTGCCACCGCATCCCGGCGCCGCCGCTTCCTCCGCCGGGGACGTCAAAACGGCGGCGCCTGGCGATCCCCTTGGCGAAGCGCTTCTTCGCCTTGCCGACGCGGACGCCCCGGAAGAGGAGCGCCGCGCCGCGGAGATGGCCGTTGCCGAATTGGCGTTCGATCCCCTTCTCCTTGTCCGACACCCGTCCCTGACCCCCGGACACCCGCTGGAGACGGCGGCGAAAGCTGTCGCCGCCGCGTTTTCGGCCGTCACATCGCGGCCGGTCGACGCGGCTGCAATCTCCCTCCCCGAGGTGTCGCGCCGCAGTCCCCTCGCCGGATGGAAGCTGCTGATTCGCGCCATTCGCCACATGCAGCGTTGCGAGGATGCCCAGGCGACGGCGGCTCTGGACAGTCTCGCCGCCATGCGGTCCGCGCCGGCGCGGTTGGTTCCGCCGTTGCGGTACCTTCTCGCCGGATATCCGGAAAAAGTGGACGGAGTCTGGAAACGCCTGTTCGCCTCGTGGCGGCCGGGGGAAAGGCGCCTGCCCGCCGCGCTGGAGCGCCTTGATTCGGTCCTGGCCGCGTTCCTCAGGAATTCCGAAGATGAATTCATCCCGGAGAGGAGGGGGCGCAGACTGGAAAAGAATCTTTTCGCCGCCCTCCACGCCGTCTCCGACGCGGCTCGCCCGGAAGCGCCCAATCTCGTCGCCCGGCTTCGCGAACTCGCCGTCGCCAAAGCCGCCATGGTGACGGATATTCCCCTGCCCGAAATCGAAAAGGCCCTTGGCGGACCGGCGGCCAGAACGGCCTCGTTCTGGCGGCTCGCCGCCCTGGCCATGAGGGAAAAGCACCAGCGGACGGAAAACCCGGACCAGGTGGCGGACCTGTGTTTTTGCTGGGATGCCTTCCGCAGGCACGGCGCGGCAGAAAACCTTTTCGCCGACGGCGGCCCGGAACAGGCCGAGATCGACCTGCGGCTGGCCGGCATGTTGACGGACTGTTGGACAGATACATTGCGTACTGTCGGGCGGAAGGCGCGCATATTCGACCCGGAATACTGCTATGGTCCGGAACAGTCCGAGGCCGTTCGAAAACTCGCGCCGCCCGCCGACAAGAGATTCGTTCCGTCCGATCCCATGTTCTTTTTCGCGAGGGCGGTCGAGGCGGCGCCGTCCGCCGGTTCCTTCCGGAGCTGGCTGGAGGCGGCCCGTCGGATCGAGACGGAAACCCGGTGGAGGCCGGGAGGCATCGATGCGAAACACGAACCGTCGGCCCGGGTGTTGGAGTCATGGAGCCGCGCCCTTCCGAAGGATCCGACTCCATGGCTTATTCTCCTGGACGAGGCGGAAAGGCGCAACGCGCTCACCCTGGCACAAAAGCATCTTTTCCGGGCGGAGGCCATCGACCCGTTGAATGCCGATCTGACGCGGGCCAAATGGCGTCTCGCGTTGGCGATGTGCCGCCGTCACCTCAAGCAGGGAAAGGCGCACCTTGTCGAGGCGGACATCAGGAAACTGAAAGCGCTGCGCCGCCACGGCCCGGAGAACACCGACTGGCTGTTCGCGGCCCTTGAATGGGTAATCCCGGCCCCCCTGCCAGCAATGTCCGAAAGGCTGCATGCGGAGCTGGCGGCGATGGCCGGGGGCGGTTTTGCCGGGGAATACGCGGCGGGATTGCTTGAGACGGGGATTCTGGACGCGGCCGATTCGTCGTTTTATTCCGGAAAGCACCCGATGTCTTCCCCTCCGCAGCCGAACGAAACGGCAGCCGCCCTGCCGTGGATTCTGCGTGTCGTTAGACTCCTTGCCGCCTCCGGCTTTCCTTTTTCCTGGGCCGGAAAATCGACATGGCCGGCCTGGTTCGCCAAGATTGCCGGTTCGCTGCCGGCCAGGGATCTGCCGTTGCTGACGGAATCCATGCTTGCCGGCGGACATTTCGACGCGCTGTTCGCGTTAAGCGCCGCCGGCCTGGCCGAAAAGGGAAAAACTCCAGAGACGGGCCGGCTGCTGGCGTTGCGGGCGCGGGCGCTGCACAAGGGCAAAACGTACCAGTACGAGAGAATCCGGCAATGTCTGCGCGCGGCAGCCGAGATTGGACGCCGGACGAACGACCAGGCGCTGACGGCGGAAGTCGCGGCGCTGGCGCGACGGAACGAAACGCCATTGGGAATCCTGTATTCCGGGAACGGCTTGCTGGCCCCGATGCGGGACGATGAACTTGACGAGGTCATGAAAATCGAACGCGGAACCCCGAGGTTCTCAAAAGGCCGGAACCGGGATCCGCATCTCCGGGCGGTTTATCGGCGCGTTCCGAAATTCGACGCGTTCGACGATTCGGACGAATGCCAATGCCCGGAATGCCGAAAGGCCCGGGGGCGGCGCCCGCTTCCTCGCGAAAGCAACGGCGGCGATTTCGATCCCGTGGAAATGCTGGGCGGGCTTCGGAACACCGATCTGTCCAAATGCGTCAAGATAGTCGGTGGATTCCTGTTCGACTCCGGCCTGTCGCAACGAGTTGCGCAACGGTTGTCGCCTCTCGTCGCGCCGACCTTGCTGATGGCGGTCATGAAGGGCAATTCGATAGGGGCCGGCTTCTTCGATTTCCTCCGCAAAAATCCCGATCTCAGGGAAGAAATAATGAAAATCGTCCCCGAATTTTCTCCCGATGACCGCCGGATGTTCGAGGAAATCGATGAACGTGCGGCGGACGAAATAAAGAATGCTCCGAAAATGAGGAGTCGCGGGAGGCGCTGAAGGAGGCATGGAACGTCGGGAATCGTTGGGAGAACGAATGGAAACGCTGTCTGACCAGGACCTGTTCTCAGTTTTGGGAATCCGCCCGGACACGGACGCGGAAACAGTACGCGCCGCCTATTTGGCCAAGGTCCGGGAATATCCGCCGGAACGCGAGCCGGAAATGTTCGAACGCATCCGCGACGCCTACTTGACGTTGTCCGATCCAAAACGGAAAATGCGCCGTTATTTTGACGCCGAAGCGCTGCTGCGCCCCTTGCGGGATCTTGTCTTGAAGTCCGGCGCCTCCGAAGGGCGGGCCTGCCTCGGAACCGCCGCATGGGTCGAGATCATCCGCCACATGGAACAACGCCGCCTGAACGCTGAAGAAGGTTGCTTATGAGCGCAGACGATGCGGGCCCGCCGGAGGGAATGGCTCCGGAAATTCTCGACGCCGCGCTGTCCCGGCCGCCCGGAGAGGCGGAGGAGGACGATCTGGGCTGCGGCGCCTATGCCCTGTGGGCGGCCATGACCAGGCTCGCCCACGAGGTGAAGTTGCAGGGACGGTCTTTTGCCGCCCTGCGCGAACGCCTGGAGAACGATGCCGCCAATCCGGACACGGCGGCGGGGGACATCATCGGGGAAAGAGTCGCCTCCGTCATCGAACAGGCGCTTGCCGCGTTTCGGGAAAGCGTTGGAGAGGCGGAACGCCGAATCGAGATTGCGCGCCGGCGGGAGACGCGGGCGGAGGACGATTTGCTGTCGGCATTGACCGATATTCATGATCGCCTTGCCCGCAGTCTCGATGCTTCACGACAAAGCGTTTCCCGTTCCGACCCGAAAGCGGGCTGGTGGGTGAAATGGCTGTTGTGGCGCAGGGGCGGTTCCGGCGCCATCGATTCCCTCATTGAGGGCCAGGAACTTGCGCTCCGTCGCGTCAAGGACGAGCTGGCCCGCCGCGGCATGCGGGAAATCGCGGCGCTGGGCGAGCGCTTCGACCCCGAGATCATGCGCGCGGTGGCGGCGGATTCTTCCAAAGGAATCGAGGACGGGACGGTAACCGCGGTGGTGCGGGGCGGGTGGCTTCGGGATGGAACGGTTTGGCGCCACGCCGAAGTGGCGGTTGCGCGTCGCAGGGAACAGGAGGCGTCATGTCTGAAGATCTGATTGTTGGCATCGATTTGGGTACGACCAATTCCTCGGTCGCGGCGTATGTTGACGGAACGGTACGCGTACTCGGTCCCGGAGACAAACTCCTTCCCTCCTGCCTCGGCCTGTCCGACGACGGTGCGCTCCTGGTGGGCGGACCCG
Source organism: Planctomycetota bacterium (assembly GCA_031278535.1). Classification (GTDB taxonomy): domain Bacteria; phylum Planctomycetota; class SZUA-567; order SZUA-567; family SZUA-567; genus JAJBSZ01. The sequence continues at coordinate 7,157 of JAITKH010000237.1, forward strand.
CCCGCAACCAGGCCTTGCTACATCCCGAACGGACGCTGAAAAGCGTCAAGCGGCGGATGGGCGAGGACGTTTCCCTGCCCCTTGGCGATCGGGTCCTGACGCCGCCGGAGGCATCCGCCCTCCTGCTCCGCAAACTCGCGGATTGGGCGGAAAAAGAACTCGGACAGCGCCCCGAACGCGCCGTCATCACCGTACCGGCCTATTTCACCGACGCGCAGCGGAACGCCACCCGCGAAGCCGGCGCCATCGCCGGCCTGGATGTGGTGCGTCTTCTCAACGAGCCGACCGCCGCCAGCCTCGCCTATGGCGAGGGGACGTCGGGCAAGGCCGACACGGCGCTTGTCTACGACTTGGGCGGAGGCACCTTCGACGTCTCCATCGTCCGCGTCGAGGGCGACGTCACCGAGGTTCTCGCCAGCCACGGCGACACCCGCCTCGGCGGCGACGATTTTACCGATTTGTTGGCGGGGCGTCTGCGCGAGCGCTTCCTGCAGAAGCACGGCCCCCATTCCCTCGACGAACAGCCCGCCGCCGCCGCGCGGCTATGGTGGACGGCGGAAGCGGCCAAGCGCCGCCTTTCCGAAGAACCGTATGTTCTGATCCGCGAGGAACACCTCGTGGCGGACAAAACATCGTCCCTGCATCTGGAGACGGAAATCGGCCGCGAGGAATACAACAACCTCATCTTTCCCCTGCTCGAACGATCGCTTGAAAGCGTCACGCGCGCCAGGGAGGCGGCGGGCGCGGCGGGACGCGATCTGGATGCCATCCTGTTGGTTGGCGGCTCCACCCGAACACCGTTGGTTGCCGAATTGTTGCGGGAACGCTCCAGGATGGAGCCGCTCCGCGAACTGCATCCGGATTTATGCGTCGCGCTGGGCGCGGGGACGCTCGCCGCCCGGCTTTCCGGCAAGGGGGTTGAACGGATACTGGTGGACGTTTCGGCGCATTCGTTTGGCGTGTCGTACCTTGGTCCGCGCAACGGCATGCCCTACGAATACTGCTACAAACCCATCCTCGAACGCAATACGCCATTGCCATTGACACGATCGGAAGTGTTCTACACCGCCGAAGCCTACCAGGAGGAGGTGCACGTCAAGGTATTCCAGGGCGAGAACCCGGATGCGCTCCTCAACATTCCCATAGGCGACTTCCGGGTTTCCGGCCTGCGGCCAAGGCAGGACCCGAACCCGGTGGTGATGCGAATGAGCCTGGATCTCGACGGCGTGTTGCACGCGTCGGCAACGGAGAAGGATACGGGACTGAGAAAGGAGATCGTTATCGACGGCGCGACCCGGACGCGGACGCCGGAGGAGATCGCCGCCGCACGGACCGCCATGGCGGATCTTCACGCCACCGGCCTCGGGTTTAACGACTATGACGACGGGCAGGATGGAGAGGAATACGCGGAGTCGCGGGAAATCGTTGACGAGCGGGAAACGCCGGACAGCGGAAGCGACGAAGACGCGGAACCGCCCCCGGCGCCGGACGCCGGAATTCCCGACGCGAATCCGCCGTCCGCACCCGCGCCGGAACAGGCGACGGGAGGCGCAAATTCGGAACTCATGGCGCAGGCGGCGGCGTTGCGCGGCCGGGCGCTGACGCTGTTCGAAAAGCTGCATGCCGATGACAGGAAGGATATTTCGCGGTTGTCGGCGAATATCGACAAGGCGACTGACGACGGTGAATTGCGGGAAGCGGTGGAAGAATTGCGGGAACTGCTGTATTTTGTGGAGGGTCGCTGATGCCTCCCGACGGATGCCCGGAATCCGAAAAAGCGGCGCGGCGCATTCCCGACGAACCCGCCGGTCGTTGCCCGGTGTGCCGGACGGCGTTTCGTCGCCAGCGGATTTGCCCCCGGTGCGGCGCCGATCTCTACCGCCTCATGTGGTTGGCCATCCGCTCCTGGCAACGCCGGACAATGAACTCGTCCCGATAACGGCCTGAAAAGGCCGGCCGACCGAGCGCCGAAGTCCGTTTGTCCCGGAATCGACCTCCGATGCCGGAGGAGAATTCGTTTCTGCGAAACCCCTCCCGTTTACTCCTCCAATACCCCCTCCCCTTCACGCCTCAACCGGCCCTTCTATGGACGTGAACGGTTGCCCGGCCGATTCCCGTTTTTGTTGCCCCTGTTGTCGTTTGCATTAAAAAGTCAACGCGAACGGGGATTGACACTCTCGCAGGGTACGCCGACATAACATTTTCCGCAACCATACCGGGGATGGAATTTCCCGAGGCCGATATTTAGCATGGCGGAGCAAATCTGTTTATCCTTTCTTCTTTTTTCCGGCGATATGGCCAGAACCGGGCAACGTCGGGCACAGGCGTTGCAGTACAGGCAATAGGCGTCGAAAGAGCTGTATGGTCGGGGTGTCGGAGGCAAACGGAGACAGGTGACGACGCTTCCGACACGGCCGGCCGTACCTTTCCGGGTGATGAGAGCGGCCGAAAGGCCAAAACTTCCCAAACCGGCCACATGGGCGACGTGTCTTTCCGACCAGTTGCTGGTATAGCTTTTTTCTCTTCCGGGCATCATGGCGACACCGCTCCACGAGGAGAATTCGGGAGCGAGCGCAGGGACAACAGTCTGGAAGCCGGCGTTGGAAAGGCGTTTCATCACATGGCGGGAAAGAGCATTGATGAATCGCTGTCCTTCGATTCTCGCATGCAGCCATTCCGGGGACGGCCATTCCGGATCCAAACGGTTGCTTTCCACAACCCTTTTTGTAAAGGGAAGAAAATAGGAAATGACGCTGGACGCGCCGGGTAGCCATTCCCGGGGCAGGCGGAAATGCGACCCCACCGCTTCAGGCTTGCGCATTTCAAGAAAAAGGGGATCGTCTATTGCCGCCACCCCGATCAGCGGGGAGGAATCGAACAAGCGCAGGCCGATGAAGTCGGAAGCTATCGCCTCCTTTTCTTCCACCCGGTTTAAGGGCGAAGTTTCAATGAATTCGGAGATCATGGTGACGACGGCATCAATTGAATCCATCGGATTATACTCCTTGCCAATTGAAATTGTGAATTTCCACGCGGAAATTTCGCTATTGCGGGTGGCGTAAGGCATATACCGCCGGCAGCTTGAAATTGTGATTTTCGACCGGAGGGATTTTCACGATTTTTGATCGGTACGGGTATAAACATGTTTCCTTCCCACTTTTCCGACCGACCAGCCGAATCGCCCAAGTCTTTTTCCAAAGGTAAAATAAAACCCGTGGGCATAACAGATCAGATCAGCTTTTTCGATTTGAAAGCGGCCGTTTCGATCCATCAAACCGAAGTCCACCATCGTTTCTTCGATCATGGCCAGGAACAAGTCGTGAGATCCAAGGCGAACTCTTTGCGTCACCCGGCAGGAAAGGTTTACTGGACACTCCGCAACGCCGGGACACGACACCCGGGCGACGGGAAAAGGCGAAAGTCCGGAAGCGGCGAATTTATCCAGATTCCGGCCGGAAGCCACACCGCAAAAATCCACCGCCCGGGCCAGTCGGCGGGAGGGAAGATTCAGGACAAATTCGCCTGTTTCCTTGATGATTGCGTGGGAATGACGTTCCGGTCGCAGGGAAATCGAAAGCATGGGAGGATTGGAATTGATATTGCCGCACCAGGCGACGGTGAGCAAGTTCGGTTTCCCGCCCGGCGTCTGGCAACTGACCAGGGCGGCCGGGGTGGGGAAAACGTGGTTGCCTGGATTCCAGGCAATCTTGCCGGCTGCTCCCGGAGAAACGGTCATGAGTCACCATTCCAGTTCCATCGTCGTTTTCCTGTAGTCATGGAGAGGATGTCCATACCATCATCACCCGATCATGCCACTTCACGCGTAACCGTTCATGCCATCCATCCTTGTGAAAATTTTACAAAGGCATTCACAATTGCAGGCGCCGCACAGTATACCATGAATGTCCCGCTGCACAAACCGGAAAGGAACGCGAATCGGCAAGCCGCGAAATTGGCAGGTTCCGTGCGCCCCGACGGAACTTTCTCTTTGCATAGTTTTCGTCAATGCCGATAATTTCGGGACGGAAAGAGGGCGGCGCCTACGTGTCTTGCGTTCCGGTTCTTCAGGAAGACAGCATGAACAATAATGCCTCCAGGTTTCCTGGCATTTACTCCATATTCCTGGTGCTGATGGCGGTGATGTTTTTGAATTCCATGCTGGTGCCCGCCCTGTCCAAACAACAGGTGACCGAGGTTGATTACGGCACATTCCTGACGCAATTGCAGGACGGAGAAATCACGGACGTAACGCTTGAAAACGGGAAAATCAATTATGCCGCCAAGGATACCAAGGGGAAGACGGCGCTGCATGTCACCGGCGCCTGGGATGACGCGGAGCTGGTGGATCGCCTCCATGCCAAAAACGTCAAATTCACTCGGGTGATCCCCCATGAAAACTCTCCCATCATCAATTTCCTCCTGAACTGGATACTTCCCCTGGCCATTTTCATGTTGCTGGGACAGTTCTTTGCCCGGCAGCTGCAAAAAAACTTCGGCGGGAAAAACGCCCTGACTCTCGGCAAATCGAACGCGAAGATCTATGCCGAAAGCGAGACCGGAAAAACCTTCTCCGATGTGGCCGGACAGGATGAGGCCAAGGAGGCGCTTCGGGAAATCGTCGATTTTCTCCATTCTCCCCAGAAATATGCCGCCATCGGCGCCGCCTTGCCCAAGGGCGCCCTGCTGATGGGCCCCCCCGGCACCGGCAAGACCCTGCTGGCCAAGGCTGTGGCCGGCGAAGCGCATGTTCCCTTTTTCTCGATTTCCGGGTCGGAGTTTGTCGAAATGTTCGTGGGCATGGGCGCCGCCAAGGTTCGGGACCTTTTCAAGCAGGCCGATGCCAAGGCGCCCTGCATCATCTTCATCGATGAAATCGACACCATCGGCAAACGGCGGGACGTGCCCGGCGCAATCGGCGGCAATGACGAGCGCGAACAGACGTTGAACCAGCTCCTGAGTGAAATGGACGGATTTGACGGGCGCGGGGGAGTGGTCATCCTCGGAGCCACCAACCGCCCCGATTCCTTGGATCCCGCCCTTCTCAGGCCGGGGCGTTTCGATCGCCGCATTCCAGTGGAACTACCGGATTTGGCGGGCAGAGAGGCGATCCTCCGCGTCCATGCCGGAAAGGTGCGCATGGACGGAGGCGCCGACTTCGGCCTGGTCGCCCGGGCCACCGCCGGCGCCTCCGGGGCGGAACTGGAAAACATCATCAACGAAGCGGCCCTTCGGGCGATCCGCGAGGGACGAGACGCTGTGAAACAATGCGATCTCGAGGAAAGCGTTGAAGTGGTGATTGCGGGTTATCAGCGCAAGAGCGCGGTGATTTCCCCGGAAGAGAAGCGGATGATTTCCTATCACGAAATCGGCCATGCCCTGGTGGCCGCAAAACTTTCCGATTCGACGCCGGTGCACAAGATTACCATTATTCCCAGGACATCTGGAGCGCTTGGGTACACCATGCAAGTGGACGAGGGGGAGCGTTTCCTGATGACCCGGGAGCAGATCCTGACCCGAATCGCGACCTTCGCCGGCGGCAGGGCCGCCGAGGAGGCGGTGTTCAACACCATGACCTCCGGTGCCTCCAACGACATCGAACAAATGACGAAATTGGCCAGGGCCATGGTCGCACGGTTCGGCATGTCCGGGGAAATCGGCATGGTGACTTTGGAAACTGTCGAAAATCGTTATCTTGGAGGCGACGCCTCTCTGGCGGCATCGTCCGCGACAGGCGCGAAACTCGACGCCCAGGTGGCGGAAATCACCAGGGGATGCCATCAGCGCGCGTTGGGAATTATCAGGGGAAACATGGAAACGCTCCATAAACTTGCCGGATATCTCCTGGAGAAGGAGACCGTCAGCGGCGAAGAGTTCATGGCGATGCTGAATGGAGGCGAAGGGAAACCCGCCGCTGTGCCCGCGACTTCGGCGCAAGGGCTTGGCGCAAAATAACCTGGCTCACGTCCGCAAATGGGCGATCACGAAATCAACTCGAGGTTCCGAACATGGAATGGTGCGGCCATCACGGATTCGAGGACATGGACCACAAATTTTTTGCACCCGTTCACATCTGTCGAAGTTGGCCCAGGACACGGCATTTTTCCCAGGGTCATTTGCTTTTTTTGAAGGGGCAATCGACGGCTCCATCCCGGTGTTGGGCGAGGAAACCATAAGAAGAGACAAAACCAATCATTGGCTTTCCCGTCTCCCTTTCCGCGAAACATGTTCGCCCCAGTCCAGAGAAAACGGATTTCCCGCACGGAATATTTCAATGCTCCACGCCATTTCGGATGGATCAATGTCGATTCCATGAAAGACAATTCTTTGCAACGCAGGATGGTTGGAGACGTTACAGGAAATCGGGGAACGATTGGCCCGGTTTCCTGCAACGGTCCGCTACCCGATATTTCGCCCAAACTCCTCCAGCGACTGGCAGGAGGCGGCCAGGCGAATCCAGGTTTCCAACTGCTCGGGGTTGAAACAAGTCCGCACCCGCTTCTGGATTTTTTCCGGAACCGAATTGAACCTGGTCCTTAAGACCAAAATGACGCCTTCCGCCCGGCCTTCCACCCGGCCTTTCGCCATGCCTCTCGCCTCGCCTTGCTGAATCAGTTCCTCGGCCAATGAAGCTGTCATGTCTTTCGCCTCCTTCCCGCCCAGAATCCCGGCAAGCATCCCGGCCACCGCC
>JAITKH010000242.1 GCA_031278535.1 Planctomycetota bacterium
CCCGCAGGAGGTGGTGGTGGAAACGGTCATCGCCGTCATGCTGGGGCTTTGGGACGACGGCTTCCGCAAAATCATCCTTGTCAATAACCACGGCCATCTCTGGAATCTGATAACGGCGATTCAGGAGTTTTGCAAGCGCCATCAATTGCCCGGCGTGTATCAGGTCTTCGACTGGCATCGCGCTACCCGCGAATTTTTCTATCCCAACAACGGCAAACCCGACTGTTTCGAAACAAATTTCGTCCATGCCTGCGAGCACGAAACTTCGCTCGGACTTCTCATGTTTCCCGAACTGATCGACATGAAATACGCGGTGGACACCCAGAGTACGCAATATCTCCCGCCCGGTTGGTTCGACACCTCCGTCGACGACATGCGCCGCCCTCATCGCTGGGACGAGGGAGAAGGCCATGCCGCCATGGAGTGCTACGGCACGCCGGAGGGCGTTGTCGGAAAGCCGACATTGGCGACTCCCGAAAAAGCCAAGCGGCCGGTTTTGGCGATTTGCAGGCTGCTGTCCTTGCTGGTGGAACAGATACTGGAGGCATTCCCGGCCGGAAAGGTGCCGCCGCTCAAGGGAGTCACTCTCCGTTCCGAAGAGGAACTGGCGCCTTTCCTCAAGGAGCCGCAGAGTCCGGGTTGGAAGTCGGTGTATGCGCTGCCGAGAATCGGGCCTGTGGAAAGAATATAAAAAAAGAAGATAACGGGAAAAATCGGGGCCGGGCGTCGCGTCCGGCCCCCATCGGAGATTATGATGGCTGACGAGAGGGGAGGGGAAGGGAAGGGAATGAAGCTGGCGGTGACAGCCGCTCCGGACGCCGGTCCGATGGCGCCCATCCTGTTGCGGGGCGAATTTGCCGGAATTGTGTCCGAGGCCGCCGGTATCGGCTATGACGCAATTGAGATACATGTCCCGGATATTTGGGAATTCGATGCCGACAATCTGTTCCATTTGTGCAAAGCGGCAGGCATCGCCGTGTCCGCGCTGGTCTCGGGACAGCTTTTCGTCCGGAAGGGGCTGTCGCTCTCCGACGACGATCCGGCGATTGCGGCCAAGGCGGCGGAGGGTTTGGAACTCTTTGTCGATGCGGCGGCCAAACTGGAGTGCGGCGTGATTGTCGGATGGGTCAGGGGAAGGATCGGCAGCCGCGATCGCGAGGCGATTATGGCGAAACAGGCGGCCGCATTGCGCGAGATCGACGCCCGGGGACGGGAGAGGAACGTGCCGATTTATCTCGAGGCCATCAACCGCTACGAAGCCGACAGCCTCACTACGGCCGGAGAAACTGTCGATTTTATCAGGAAAAATGGTTTTGCAAGTACGTATGTTCATCTTGATACCTTCCATATGAACATCGAAGAATTCAGTCCGGCCAAGGCTATCCGGCAATGCGGTCCGCTCCTGGCCTACATGCATGTGGCGGAAAACACTCGTTATTATCCCGGTCATGATCGCCTTGATTTCGGCGAGGTATTTGCGGCTTTGAGGGAAATCGGCTACAATGGATTTGTTTCGGTGGAATGCCTTCCTCTCCCGGGCGGGAGCGAAGCGGCCAGGAGGGCGCGCGAGTTTTTGACCTGCCGGCATGTTTGTTGATCCCGTCCCTTGTCGCGCGGGGACGGATGTTTTTCCCGATGGCATTTTTTCGATATGCTCATCGCGGATTGGAATTGTGAAAACGATCCCTTTTGGGAGAAAACCACCATTTCAAGCCGCCAGCAGTATATGCAGCACGTCTCGCGTTGCGCGAGATGGATTTTCTTCCGCCCTATTGGTCTGAAAAGCTACCGTTACAGGTGTCGAAGTCCGTTTGCTCCAGAATCGGTCTCTGATGCCGAAGGGGAATTCACTTCCCCGGAAGCGAAAGCCGGATGAACCGGGGACACTCCCCGCAAAGTCTCAATCGGAGAGAAAGACTTTGCGGAGCGCTATGACAAGGACAGCAAAGCATGAAGTTGGAAAAGCCTCCAGAGAAGCTTGGCGAGAGGATACGGCGGGTACGCTTGGGGAAGGGCCTGAAAGTGGTGGATATCGCCAATTCCACCGGCCTGACCTCGAGTTCAATCAGCCAGGTGGAACGTTCGAAGATATCGCCAAGCATTTCCACATTGAAAAAAATCGCGGCGGCGCTGGATCATCCCCTGGGCGATTTTTTCGCGAATCAGGACGGAGGCGGCGGGAATGGTCATGGCAACGGCTGCCTTGTGCCTTTTCGGCGCGAACTCGGCGCCGCGGTTGTCTCGCCGGTGGTGCACCGCAGCCAGCGCAAGCTGCTTTCTCCAGGAAAGGGAGTGACCTTCCAATTGCTCAATCCCGACATGTCGGGACCGATCGAGTTCATATACAATATTTATGAGCCTGGTTCTGGAACCGGGACTGAACAATACAGCCATCCCGGTTTCGAGTGCGGATTGATCCTGCAGGGTGAGCTCGAGGTGACTATCCGCGACAAGTCCTATCGGCTCGTCGAGGGCGACAGCATAACCTTCTGGTCATCGGAGCCGCATTCGAAGGTGAATCCCGGCGACATTGTCTGCGTCTGCGTTTGGGCCAACACTCCGCCCTGGTTTTGAGGCGGTTTTCGTAACGAATGCGGATTTCCGTCAAGCGAACAGCGCGGTTCCCACTCGCACCAAAGTGGCGCCTTCCTCGATCGCGACCTCGAAGTCGCCGCTCATCCCCATGGAAAGATGGGGGAGGGGAATGCCCGATTCCGTTTCGGTATCTTTCCGGAGTCGCGCCAATTCCCGGAACACCGGCCTGGCCTTTTCCGGATCGTCGGTCAGGGGAGCCATGGTCATCAGGCCGCGAAGATCGAGGTTCAATTTTTCAGCCGCCGAACGGGCCAGTTTTCCGGTGATGTCCGGGGGGATGCCGTATTTGGAAATCTCGCCGGAAATGTTGACTTCCAGGAACACCTCCAAACGCTTGCCCATACGCCCGGCCTCGCGATCCAGGATGTCGAGCAGTTTTTCCGACTCTACGCTGTGAACGCAGGCAAAACCGCCAGTCAGGGCAACGGCGGCCTTGTTCCTTTGCAGATGCCCGATCATGTGCCAACGGGCATCGGAACTTGCCAAGGTATTTTTCCTCACCAGACCCTCCGCGATCCGGTTTTCACCGAAATCCCGTATGCCCAGCCGGTACAATTCGATCACTTCGGCCGCCGTCACTGTTTTGGTGACCGCGATCAGGGTCACTCCCGCCGGATCGCGGCCAGCCCGGAGGCAGGCACGGGCGATGCGTTCCCTGATTTGCGAGAGGTTGCGCCCGATATTCGGCATTAGATCTCCAGCATCCGGGTTATGGGAGCGAG
>JAITKH010000279.1 GCA_031278535.1 Planctomycetota bacterium
GGACCATCAACGCCAATCGCGGCTTTGTCGACTCGCGCCTCCCCGACGCCATTTCCTTCATCGCCGCCATCGACGAGGCGGACAAGCTCATCCGTTCCAATCCCGTCGCCCCGGACATCGTCGCCATCGCCCGCAAATATGTTCCGAACGTGTCCGAACAGGCCATCATCGACAGCAACCCCAAACTCGGCTTCCAGGTTGCTCTGGACACCAGCGGACTGATCGGCTACGCCCAGGCGCTGGTCAACCTGGGAACGATCGACAACAATCCCGGCGAAGCCCTCTTCGCCCCGCAATTCAAGGGACTCACCTGGTGAAAAAGTGAACGACGAATATGCAACGCGAGGAATCCGCCGATTGCTGCGGGAAATCGGCGGATTCCTCAGAAACGCGCTGGGGAACTTTTTTTCGCCCGGGTTTCTCGGCCTTTTCGTTCCGCTTCTCCTGCTCTGGGAATTCCTGCCCCGACTGGAGATCATTCCGGAAAGCCTCCTGCCGCGATTGAGCACGGTGGCGTCGACTTTTGTCGCCATGCTCCTGCACAAGCAGCTCCTGCTCCACATCCTTTACAGTCTGGGGCGTTTCTTCACCGCTTTCGGCATCGCGGTGGTTCTGGCCGTGCCCATCGGCCTTCTTATGGGATGGAACCTGAAAATCCGCGCCATGCTCCTCCCGCTTTGGCAGCTCCTCTCGCCGATTCCTCCCCCGGCCTGGGTTCCCATGACCATCATCGTCTTCGGGATCGGCACCAACATGCACATTTTCCTGATGTTCATAGGGATATTCTATCCCGTCCTTTTCAATACCTACCAGGGCATCAAGGACACCGATCCCCGTTTCCTCGCCTCGGCCCGGGTCTTCGGCGCCAGCGAGCTCACCCGGTTGCGCAAGGTCTATTTCTGGCACGCGTTCGGTTCCATCATCATGAGCCTGAAGACCGGCGTCTCCATGGGGCTGGTGATGCTGGTGATCGGCGAAGCCTACGGCGGCAGGATGGGTATCGGCTACCTCCTGGGGCAGGCCAAGGACTATTTCCTTATTCCCGACATGATGGTCTGCATGGCGGTCACCGGCTTCATCGGCTGGTTCCTGATCGAAGTGCTCAAATACGTGGAAATCAAGCTCGCCGTCTGGAAAGTGGGAAGATAGGCACATGATCGAGGCCCGGGGCATCGGCAAATTCTTCCCGGTGGTGAACGACAAGGGGCTGGCCGAGGGGCTGACCGCCGTCCTGAATGTGTCCCTCGCCATTCCCGACGGGAGGATTGTCAGCCTGGTCGGTCCCTCCGGCTGCGGCAAATCGACGTTCCTGGAAATCATGGCCGGACTCCAGGCCCCCAGCGACGGCGAGATCCGCATCGACGGAAAGCTGGTGCTGGAGCCGCTCCCCTCGACCAGGAGGGAAATGGAGGAATACAAGCGCCGTTACCGTTTCATTTCGCCCCTGGCCAACGGCGTCTTCCGGGATCGCCCCAAACATGACATCGCCATGATTTTCCAGGATTACGCGGTTTTCCCCTGGATGACTGCCATGCAGAACATCGTCTTCGCCCTGAAACTCCGGTCGGCCGGCAAGGGACGTTTCGAACGTCCTTCACGGGCGGAAATGGCGGAAAAGGCGCGATTCCACCTGGCCCGGGTCGGATTAGCCGGGACGGAAAACAAGTACCCGTCCCAACTGTCCGGCGGCATGCGGCAGCGGCTGGCCCTGGCGCGGGCGCTGGCGGTGGAGCCGAAAATCATCCTCATGGACGAACCCTTCGCCGCCGTCGACGCCCTGGCCCGGGAGAAGTTGCAGGACGATCTCCTGCGCCTGTGGGGCGAGACATTGGAAAGCCCCCGCCCCGTCATACTCGTCATGGTGACCCACGATGTCCCGGAAGCCGTCTATCTTTCCGACGAAGTGATTGTCTTCTCCCCTTGCCCCGGGACTGTCCGCAACCGGATTCCCATAGACATCCCCCGCCCCCGGGCCCGGACCGATCCGGCCGGGATAGAACTGCAGGAACGCGTCTTCGCCATGTTGCAATACGACATCAACCAGGAAAGCGACTATACCATATGAACGCGCGCGACGGCGACGGAACGGCGGCCGACAGCCGGGGACGAATCTACGCGGACATCACCGCGGCGCGGGGCAACACCCCTCTGGTCCGCCTGGCCAAGCTGGGAAAGGGGCTTCCCGGCGCCCTGCTCGCCAAAGTGGAATCCTTCAATCCCATGAACAGCGTCAAATGCCGCATCGGGGCGGCCATGCTGGACGCGGCCGAGCGCGAGGGAAAGCTCGGGCCGGGCGGCGTCGTGATTGAGCCGACCTCGGGCAACACCGGCATAGGACTCGCCTTCGCCTGCGCCGCCCGCGGCTACCGGCTCGTCCTGACCATGCCGGAAACCATGTCTGTCGAACGCCGCAAACTGGCCGGGATGCTGGGAGCCGCCGTAGTGCTTACCTCCGGCAAGGACGGCATGAACGGCGCCGTCCGCAAGGCCAGGGATCTGTTGGCCCAAACGCCGGGCGGCTTCATGCCTCTCCAATTCGAGAACCCGGCCAACCCCGAAGCGCACCGGCGCACCACGGCGGAGGAAATCTGGGACGATACCGGCGGAATGGTGGATGCCTTCGTCGCCGGCGTGGGAACCGGCGGCACCATAACCGGCGTCGGCGAAGTGCTCAAGGCCCGCAGGCCGGGCGCGAGAATCATCGCGGTGGAACCAGACGCCTCGCCCGTGCTCTCGGGCGGCAGGCCGGGACCGCACCGCATCCAGGGCATAGGCGCCGGCTTTGTCCCGAAAATCCTTGACCGTTCCCTCCTGGACGAAATCGTACGGGTGACCAACGAGGACGCCATCCGGACGGCGCGGGAAGTGGCCCGGGTGGAGGGCATCCTTATCGGCATTTCCGCCGGGGCGGCGGTCTGGGCCGCCCGGAAGATCGCCTCCAGGCCGGAAAGCGAAGGCAAGAATGTCGTGGTCATCCTGCCCGATTCGGGCGAACGCTATCTTTCGACCCAGCTTTCGGATTTGGAAAATTGATTCGCCAGGGTCCGACGGCCGCCCGCACGCAGGATGGAGTTCGCCACGAGCCGGAACGCTTCGCGGCGGTGGCGGACAAACACCCGCGGGGGGAATGAAGTCCGGCCCGCCGCCCGCCCGGGGCCGTTGTGATTATCCCGCCTGCGGCTTGAAAGTGCGATTTCGCCCCGGAGGAGGGCGTTTTCGCGATTCAATCCGCGACAGGCATACTGCGCATTCCCGGGGCATCCCGCAAAAATTCATTCCCCGGTTTTCTTTCCCTTGCCGCCCATCAATGACACGACAATGCGGTAGCGCGCGTCGGCGAATTGTTCCCTCATGAGTTGCAGCAGCAGGTCGAGATCGTGCCTGGCGAAGGCATCGAGAATTTTTTCATGCTGTTCCGCCACTTCCTTCAAATCCCTGTGATGCGGCTCGACCGGGGATTGGGTATACAGGTCCCAGAAAGCGCCCAGCAGCTGTTCGAGTAAAACATTTCCGGTGCTGTAATACAATATTCGATGAAATTGCCTATCTTGTTGGACAAATTCTTCGTTCCGTGCCGCCTTCTCCTTCATCGAGGCGACCTG
>JAITKH010000069.1 GCA_031278535.1 Planctomycetota bacterium
CCATCAGTCAGATCGGTATCGTATTGTCGGCGACTCATAATCGCCCTCCGGAAGATGTTGAATGCACCGGATAACAATTTATAACGTATCGCCTTACAGTCAATATGAATTGTCAACAGACTCTTACAATAATTCAGGAACTCCCTGTCAATGCTCTCGCCTGGGCCGCATAATTTCCAAAAGTCCACTAATAAGGACTTATGAAGAAAATACTGTCACCCAAATTGACACCTTTAGGAGGAATTTCGAGAGAAAAAATAAGGACTTATGAAGAATCCGGAAACTGCAAAAAAAACGGGATGAACGAAAATTCCGTTTTGCAAATGGCAAAAGAACAGCTTGAAATATATGAAGTTATTGAAGACGTCAACACGGACGAAAACGCCGTCGCACCCGTAAAACTGGCAAAGAATGGACGAGCATTCACACCGCCGAAGATGCGTTTCAGGATCATACCCCTCTTGTTCCCTTGGCTATCATTATCCGGCATTTTTCACTTGCATCCTGCGCCCTTTTCCCTACAATATCTTTTTGAAAAGGCATGGCGAGAGGCGCCATGCTTTGTTCTTTTTTTCCTTTTCCGTGCCAATCCGGTAGTTAGGGATAATCTCTTGCAAGATAAAAGATAATATCGAAAATATGGGCGAATTTCAATAGGAGCAGGTCATGGCCGACGTTGAAGCAAATTTCCTTGGTTATGAGAGCGCCGAACTGGCGGACGCATACTTCTCGCTCATCCCGGCCCCGCATGACGCCACCGCCAGCTACATGGTCGGACAGGCGGCCGCGCCCAGGAAAATTCTGGATGCGTCCAGTCTCATTGAGGATTATGACGAAGAGACCGGCCTCTCCCTCGTTGACATGGTCGGCATTCACGGTATCGCCCCGGAAACCGCGCCCGCCGATCCGCTTCAACTGCAGTCATGGGTAAAGGAGCAGATAGGCGCGGCCCTTGACGCCACCGCCGTTCCCATCATTCTCGGGGGAGACGGCACCATCTCCCTGTGGGGCATTGAAACGCTTCAGGCCCGTTCACCCGAACTCACCGTCCTCCATATCGACGCCAACGCCGATTTGGACGATCCCGATGACGAGGAAAGCCATCACACGGTCATGCGCCGGGTACTGGAACTCAAGAAACCCCCAGCCATCTGCCAGGTCGGGGTCCGTTCCCTGTCCCGCGACGCCTTTGAACGGATTTGGGACAATAATGTCCAGGTGGAAACGTTTTTCATGGCCGACATCGACCGCGATACCGGCGAATCCTGGCAAGAGTCGGTGGTCGATGAACTCAGGAGCCCGGTATATCTCTCCATAGACTTGACCGGCCTCGACCCCTCGGTCATTCCGGCAGTGGGAGCGCCCGAACCCGGCGGCCTCGGCTGGTGGCAATTTCTCCGCCTGCTCAAGAAGGTTGCCGCCCGGCGGCGCATCGCCGCCATCGATATCACCGAACTCTGTCCGGTTGACACCTCCATCCAGAGCGATCTTGCCGCCGCCAGACTCATCTACAAGGCCATGAACTACATCCAGGCCAGCGGCAAGATGCTCGCGAAGCCATAGCGGGGAGAAACGGGACATGATCAACGCCACTGAAATACGCAAAGGCATGGTAATCCGCATGGACGGCGAACTCTTCGTCGTGCTTGGCCGCGAACATGTCACCCCCGGCAACTGGCGGGCAATGGTACAGACAGAAATGCGATCGCTTCGAAGCGGCAACAAGACCCAGAAGCGGTTCCGCTCGAACGATCAGATCGACGAGGTCTATGTGGAAACGAAGCCCTTTGAATACCTCTATCCCGAGGCGGACGCCTACGTTTTCATGGACACCGAAAATTACGAACAAATCCCGGTTGCAAAGGACGTCGTAGGCAATGACATCAATTACCTCCCGGAGAACTCAGTGGTGCGCGGCACGTTAATCGAGGGGAAGATTGTCTCAATCGAGCTTCCGTCGTCGGTGGTGTTGGAGATCATCGAGTCCGAACCCGGAGTGAAGGGCGATTCCCGCACCAACATCTTCAAGAACGCCAAGGTGTCGACCGGTTTCAATGTTAAGGTGCCGTTGTTCATGAAGGTCGGGGACAAGATTAAAATTGACACCCGCACCGGCGAATTTGTCGAACGCGTCAATTGACGGGGAATGCGCCGAAGTGCTGCGATGCCTCGCCTGGATTTTCTTCCCGACCGGGAAAACCCGGCTGGCCCCGGGTGATCGGCGATAGGGGCGCCGAAGTCCGGTTTCTCCAGAACCAATCTCCGGTGCCGAAAGGGAATTCATATCTCCGGATGCGGAAGCCGGATGAATCGGGTCGCTCTCGCAAAGTGTACCTCGAAGATGGAGATTTTGCGGAGCCGTAGATGCGCAACGTGTCGATGAAAGACGCGGCCTCCGGCGGAACAGGAATCGACCGGCCGAGGATGATGTCCCGGATGCTCAGCTTCATACCGTACATGGCGGCAGGGTACTGATCATTATTGATCAGAACGCCGCCCCCGAGTGATACCCCGGCATAAAGACCTTTGGCCCGCGAATACGTCAGAAGAGCCACACCCGGCCCTACCTGGGCGGCGGCGTCGCGGCCGACCGGACCGGAGGCGACAGAAGCGTCCACTCCAATCCTGAAGCGGCTCCGAAGGAGCATGTCCACCCCGGATCGGTTCATGGCGAGAATGATGGCATCAATGGCCTGACCGCCGATCTGAAAACCGAAACTCCCTTCTCCCGAAGTGATGAATGCCGGCGCGGATCATTCGCCGGTCGCCGGATCATGTGACGATGACGCCGTAACATCGCGCCAGAAGATCGTTGGGCACCGCCTTGTCGGGAGCGGATTGAAAATAAAGAAAAAATTCCTGAAAATCTCCAGGCCGCCTGACGACAACGTCGCGGGACATCGCCGGAACGAACGGGAAAACGGCCGCCATGCCAAAACAGGCCAGAACAACCGCCCGGCAAAAGCCGCGCATCTCCATGCCCCTTTCTTTTGTCACGCATCAGTGCGGCGGCGGCGATTTTTCTCCGGCGCGACCGTCCGGATCAAATAGGGCCGCTCCGCCCACTACGGTGAGCACCGCTCCGCCTTCCAGTTTCCAGCCCCGGAAGGGACAATTGCGGGAACGGGAATGGAAACGTTCCGGTTCCACCGTCCAGGCGCGAAGGGGATCGATAAGTGTCAGATCGCCCGGAAGCCCGGCCGCCAGTCGGCCCCGGCCCAATTTCAGGATGCCGGAAGGACGGCTGGTCAAAGCGGGAATGATTTCGGCCCAGGAAAAAAGGCCGCTTCGCACCAAGGCGGTGGAAATCACGCCGACGGCGGTCTCGAGACCGATCATGCCGGAGGGAGCATAGGTGAATTCCAATTCCTTTTCGTCGTCCAGATGCGGAGCGTGATCCGTGGCGATGGCGTCAATAACCCCTTCCTTCAATCCCCGGCGGCAGGCTTCGACGTCCTCTCGCTCCCGGAGCGGCGGACTTACCTTGAAAACCGGATCGTATTCCCGCAGGCAATCGGAGGTCAAGGCAAGGTGATGCGGCGTCACCTCGGCTGTTACCCTGATTCCCTCCGCCTTGGCCCGGCGGATGACTTCCACAGCCTTGGCGGTCGAGACATGCTGAATATGTACGTGGCCTCCTGTCAGCCTCGCCATGGCGACGTCCCGGGCGACGATGATCTCCTCGCATTCGCCGGGAATGCCGCCAAGGCCGAGGGATGTGGACATGTAGCCTTCGTCGACTTCGCCGTCGGCCAGGAGCGACTTGTCCTCGCAATGCTCCAGAATCGGCTTGCCGAGCATTTTTGCGTAAGAGAGGGCGCGCCTGAGGAGGCCGGCGGTCGGCACCGAGGCGCCGTCGTCCGAATAGGCGACCGCGCCGCCCCTTGCCATCTGCGCCATTTCCGCCAGTTCCCGCCCTTCGCGGCCAGCCGTCACCGTACCAACCGGAAACACGTTGGCATATCCGGCCCGGCGGGATTCGCGACGGGTGAAGATGATGGCCGACTCATTATCCGCCGCCGGTTCGGTGTTCGCCATGGCGACGACCGAGGTGAAACCGCCGGCGACCGCGGCCAGCGCCCCGGAGGCGATGGTCTCTTCCGCCTCGTTCCCCGGTTCTCGGAAATGGACGTGCATGTCAATCAATCCCGGCGTCAGGAGAAGGCCGCCGGCGTCCACGGAAATGGCAGCCGGCCCGGCGGCGGCTTCAGCATCCCGTCGCTCTTCGCCCACATAGGCGATCAGGCCGTCCCGAATCGCCAGGCAGCCGGCAAGATCCAGCCCCTCGGACGGATCGAGAATGTGCGCATTCCGCAACACCATGGACGGCATGACGTTTTCCTCCCCTATTCGATGCCCGCCACCAATTGCAGCACCGCCATGCGCACCGCCAGGCCGTTGGAGACCTGGCGGAGAATAACGCTCCGGGGGCCGTCGGCCACCTCGGGCGAAATTTCCACCCCTCGATTGACCGGGCCGGGATGCATGATGATCAGATCGCCCTTGGCCCGGCGGAGCCGTTCCCGGGTCAGGCCGAACATCTGGATATACTCGCGGTTGGACGGGAAGGGACGCTCGCCCTGGCGCTCGAACTGGATGCGGAGCATATTGAGAACGTCGCACTCGGCTACGGCCCGGTCCATGTCGTGGCAGACCTCGACCCCGGAAACGCCCATCCTGTCGATGTCCCTGGGCATCAGCGTGGTAGGACCAACCAGCATCACCCGCGCCCCGAGCTTGGTCAGGCCCCAGATGTTCGATCGCGCCACCCGGCTATGGGCGATGTCGCCGACAATGCCGACCGTAAGCCCGGCAATCTTCCCGCGCACCTCGCGAATGGTGTACAGATCGAGCAGGGCCTGGGTCGGATGCTCGTGGCGGCCGTCGCCGGCATTGACCACGGAGCAGGAAACGCTCCTGGCCAGCTTCCAGGGGGCGCCGGACGCCCCGTGGCGCAACACCATCACGTCCACGCCCATGGCCTCGACGTTCAGGGCGGTATCGATCATGGTCTCGCCCTTGGCGACCGACGTTCCCGTATGGGAGAACAGGATGACGTCGGCGGAAAGGCGGCGGGCGGCGAGTTGGAAGGACAGGTTGGTGCGCGTCGAATTCTCGAAAAACATGTTGACGATGGTTCGGCCCGAAAGCGCGGGCACTTTTTTATTCGGGCGGGTACATATCTCCTTGAAGGAATCGGCCCGATCCAGGATGAAGGATATTTCCTCGGCCGACAATTCTTCAAGCCCTAGAAGATGTTTTCGGGTCCATTGCATCGCCTGTCGCCCTCCCGGAAGACTTACGGCTCCGGCTCGCCCGGCCCCACGACATAAACGGCGTCGCCCTGGGGATCGATTTCACGAAGCTTCAGCCTGACGAAGCCACCCTTCGACACCTCCATTTTCACGCCCAGATAATCGGGATGGATGGGAAGTTCGCGGCCCCCGCGGTCGATCATGACGCAAAGCGCGATGCTGGCTGGCCGGCCATAGTCGAAAATGGCGCCCATGGCGGCACGAATGCTTCGTCCTGTGCAAAGGACGTCGTCCACCAAAATGATATCCCTGTCATTCAAGGCGAAATCGAGTTCGGATGGCCGCACCGGTTTCAACCCCGCCCCCCGGTGCAAATCGTCGCGGTAGAGGGTGGCGTCAAGGTATCCGATGGGAATCTCAAGGCCATGGCGCTTCCACAGGGTGTCGCGCAACCGGTCGGCAAGGATGGCGCCCCTGGTCCTGAGCCCGATCAATGCCTTTCCCGACCCAAGTCCGCGCCTGGCGGCGATGCCTTCCGCAAGTCGTTCCACGCAGTCGGCAAGCCACGACGCGTCAAAAATCTTCGATGCCATTTCCCGTCTTCCTTCAAAACAGTGCCAGCCGCCGTCAGAACATGGTATGGCCTTTTTCCGTCTCCGGCTCGTCGCCAAAGCTGATCGCGTTTTTCAACTGGGATCCGTCCTTCTCCGCCTGTTGGGGAGCGATGCCGCCGTCATAACCGGAACCGCCCCGGACGCCTTTGAATAAAAGCTCCAACTCGACCGGCTTCCCGGAGTTGGCGATGGCGATCTCCCTGGTCACCAGTCCCTTTTCGACCAAGGCGGCGAAAGCCTGGTTGAAAGTCTGCATGCCGTAATAATTTCCCGCCTCGATCGCTTTCTCGATATCCCAGAATTTGTTTTCCGCCACCAATTGTTGTATGGTCTCGTTGCCGACCAGAATCTCCTGGGCTGCCAAGCGGCCGCCACCGGCTTTGGCCACCAAGCGTTGGCAGACAACACCCCGCAGAAGGAGCGAAAGCTGCGTACGGACCGCCTCTCGCACCTCGGACGGAGTCATGTCAAGGATGCGCTCCAGGGTTTGCACCGCGTTGTTCGTATGGAGCGTGGCGAAAACCAGGTGACCGGTCTCGGCGGCGGTAAGGGCAAAGCCAACGGTCTGCCGGTCGCGGATTTCCCCCATCAGGATAATGTCGGGATCCTGCCGCAGTACCGACTTCAGGGCGGCGTCGAGGGATACCGTATCAATACCCAACTCCCTCTGGTTGATAATCGCCACCTTATCCTCGTAAACAAACTCGATGGGATCCTCTATGGTCATGATATGAACCGGACGGGTGCGATTGATTCGTTCAAGCATGGCGGCCAGGGTGGTACTTTTGCCGCTGCCGGTGGGACCGGTGACCAACACCAAACCGTTTTCCTGATCCGCCAGCCGGTTGATCGTCTCCGACAGGCCAAGCTCCTCCGAAGTCGGCACTTTCAAGGGGATGCGCCTGAAGACCGCGCCTACCACGCCCCGCTGGCGGAACATGTTGATCCGGAATCGCGCCTCATCGGGAAGCGAATAGGAAAAATCTGCTTCGAAAGTCTCGGCGAATTGTTTGAGCAGCCTGTTGCTCATAATAGGGGTAAGCAACGACTCGATATAGGAACCGCTCAGATTCGGCAAATCGAAGGGCTTGATTTCGCCGTGGATGCGGACCAGCGGGGGACGGCCATCCTTCAAGTGCAAATCCGACGCCTCCACCTGTCCCATCCAGAGGCACAATTCCTGAATGTTCATGCAGTTCCTTCCCCGCCGGCGGCGCTCCATAAACGGAGCAGCGACACCGGCGGCACCTCCTGCTCATCCCGCCAAGCCTCGCGTTCCAAGGCTCGAATGGTCGACCTGAAAGCGTCGGTCAGCCTTTGACGTTTGCGTTTTCTGTATCCTTCCTCCGTCTCCTGCCGGAGCGGCGGACCGATCAGCGCCTTGAAACGATGGAAGCGGGGAACGAGGCGGCCCCTCGGCAGGCTCTGGAAAGTTCCCCAGATGTACACGGGAAGAATCGGCGCCGAATACCTCTCGGAAAGCATGCCGACGCCGGGCCGGATGTCCCCAATCGCTCCATCGCGGGTACGCGTTCCTTCGGGGAAGACCACCACGGCGTGGCCCTGTCCCAACAATTCCCCAAAACCTCGGAGCGCCTCGCGGCTGTCGCCTCCGCGTTCGAGAGGAAAGGCTTGATTCTGGCGGATCAGCCAGCCGAAACCGGGAATGTCGAAAAGGGTACGCCGCGCCATGAAATGAAGCGGTCGATTGATGGCCGCACCCAGAAGCATCGGATCAAAATACGAAGCATGGTTGGCGGCGACGATAAGCGGTCCCTCGCCCGGAACGTTACCACATCCGGCTACCTCCAGGCCGCCGAGAACGTCAAATAACCACCGAACGCACCACTGGGAAAACCTATAAAACCGCTCTCCCATCGGCCAAGCCCAAATCCCGCGGCATCACAGTTCGAACGCGGGCATGGAGGTGACGTTCATGTCCGCCATGACCTTGTCGATGTTGAGGAGTATCTTCACCT
>JAITKH010000333.1 GCA_031278535.1 Planctomycetota bacterium
GGAATACCCTTGCGGCGCCTCCAACGGGCAATACAACGCCTGACGCCGTCCTGCCGCACAGATTTCGCCGGTCAGCGCCTGCGGAAACGTGGCCTTCCCCGGCTGCCGGGCGGCATGGATGGCGAAATATTGTCCCCGTTCGGCCGCTTGCCGCGCCTCCGGCAGGCGGGTAACGGCCGGCGGCATGTACTGCCGGCCCTGAATACAAGGGCCGGCGATGGTGGAATGCTTCGGCATGGGTGGTTTCATGTCACGCGCCCCTTTGAGTGAACCTGAGCGGAACGGCGATTTTGGCGGCCCTCATTATACCGCCAGGCTAGTGGTCTGTAAAGTCTCAATCCTTGCTTGAGACTTTACGGGGAGCGCCTCCGGTTCATCCGGTTTCCGCCTGCGGAAGTGAATTCCCCTCCCCGGCATCAGAGGTCAATCCCGGAACAAACGGACTTCAGAATTTGGAAAGATTGAAACTGTCCAGACCACTAGCCGGAAAACAATAGCGGGAACGGCCGCTTCCGGCAAACGAAACCATGAGACACAAAGAGCATCCAATACCGACACGTTATTTTATCGATCCTCCCCGCTGCGGCAGCCGGCGCCCCGAACGGGTCGGGGAATTGCCGCGCCCGGGGGATTGCGGTTCATAGCAACGGTCCGCTTGAAAAAGCGGGGAAGCGCGAGTAAACTTTCCGGTGTCCGGCCCCGCGTTTCCGGCCGGGAGGGCGCAAACAAGGAAAACCAACAGCCATGCCGGAGCGTGACGCCATCGGGGTGGTCGGTCTGGGGTATGTCGGCCTTCCTCTCGCCATAGCCTTCGCCAGGACGGGGCGGAAGGTCGTTGGTTTCGACCCCGACGGGGACAAGGTCGCCGCAATCAATGCCGGGCGGAGCTATATCCGCCACATTCCAGCCGCCGCCGTCAAAATGATCCGGGCCGCCGGCGGCTCTGCGTCGGCCGAATCCCGGCCTCTCGCCGGCGCCGGCGCCATCCTCATCTGTGTTCCCACGCCGCTCACCCGGAACCGGAATCCCGATCTCTGCCATGTCGAGGCTGCCGCCGATTTGGTGGCCGGCATTCTCCGGCCCGGCCAGCTGGTCTGCCTCGAATCCACCACTTATCCCGGGACCACCCGAGAGATTGTACTGCCCAGGCTGGAAAAAAGCGGCCTCAGGGCGGGGCGCGATTTTTTCCTCGCCTATTCCCCCGAACGGGAGGATCCAGGCAGCGCCGGCCGCTCCGCCAACGACATTCCCAAAGTGGTGGGAGGACTCACGCCGGCATGCCTCGCCGCCGCCCGGCGCATCTATGATTTGGCCGCGCCTTGTACCGTCCCTGTCTCCTCCCTGGAGGCGGCGGAGGCGTCGAAATTGATGGAGAACATCTTTCGCTGCGTCAACATCGCCCTGGTCAACGAATTGAAACAGGTTTTCAGCCGCATGGGCATCGACGTCTGGGAGGTGATCGAGGCGGCGAAGAGCAAACCCTTCGGATTCATGCCCTTCTATCCCGGTCCCGGCCTGGGCGGCCACTGCATTCCCATCGATCCCTTCTACCTGGCATGGAAAGCGCGGGAACACGAATGCGCCACCCGTTTCATCGAATTGGCCGGAGAGGTGAATCTGGCCATGCCGGAATATGTTGTGAACCGGACGGTGGAAGAACTCAACCGTATCCGGAAGAGCCTCAAGGGGAGCCGGATCCTCGTTATCGGGCTGGCATATAAAAAAAATGTGGACGACGTCCGCGAGAGTCCCAGCCTCAGGCTGCTCGAACTCTTCGATCGGGGCGGGGCGAAAGTCGCATACCATGATCCGCTGGTTCCCGCCATGCCGCCGGGGCATTTCGAGGGCGGCCTGTCCCGGCTTCGGTCTCTCCCCTTTACTCCGGCGCGGCTCAGCCGTTTCGATGCGGTGGTTGTCGCGACCGATCACGATGCCGTGGACTACCGCCTGCTCGCCCGCCACGCCGCGCTTGTCGTCGACGTCCGCAACGCCATGGCGCGATCGGGCGCGAAGGGCGGAGCGCGGGTGGCCAAGGCCTGACCCGCTCTGGAGGAAAGCGGCTATTGCGGAAAAAGCCGCCTCCGGATATACTTCGCCCTCTCAACCGGCACTTGCCTGGAAAGGATGCGCGGCATGAGCATGTTCGACTACGGGATAGCCTGTGCGCTGGACGAAGTTTCCCGCGAGGCCCCGATCACGCTCCGGGGAGACATTGAGCGGATTTGCGGCATCGCCGCCGGCATCGGGTACAAGGCAATCGAGCTGCAGATGCGCGATCCCCAGCGCTTCGACTGGAAGAATATCCGCCGGGTGGCCGACCAGGCCGGACTCGCCCTCTCCGCCATCGCCACCGGCCGCGAGTTTGTCGAAAACGGCTTATGCCTCATTTCGGACGATCCGGCCCATCGCCGCGCCGCCATCGAAAAATTGAAAATCCATATCGACATGGGCCAGACGCTGGGCGCCATGGTCATCGTCGGGACCATGCGATCGAAAATCGCCGATTTTTCCCGCTATGACCACTACATCGGCCTGTTGACCGAAGCAAAACTGGAACTGGCCGAATATGCCGAAGCCAGGGGGGTAGTCATCCTGGTGGAAAACATCCTGGCCAGCACCTCGAATTATCTCAACACCATGCGGCAGGTCACCGACTACGTGTATAAGCTGGGCCGCGGGAACATTCTCGTCCATCTCGACACCTACAGCATGCTGATGGAGGAGAACGATATCCGGGCCGCGGTGGAGTATTCGGCCCCCAAGCTTGCCTATGTCCATTTTGCGGACAGCGCCAGGCTCTATCCGGGCGGCGGCAACGTCGATTTCAAGACCTTCATGAAAGCGCTCGAAAAAGTCGGCTACCGCGGCTGCGTGGCGCTGGAATGCGTCCCCGTGCCGGACGAATACGCCTGCGCCAAAAACGGCTACGACTACCTGCGCGCCCTGGAGGAATGCATCCGCATCGAATCCGCCCTGATACGATAGGACGCGGCGGCGCCCGGCCCGACCTTGCGGCGGCGGTGAACGGAATGCGCCGCGGCGGGACGCGCCTCCGGAAGGGATTTTCGCCGGGCGCGTTGTTTTCGCCGTTCCCATTCGGCCTTTCTGGGACGAGGCGCGGCGGCCGGAGCGCTCTTCCCCCGCTTGAAAGCTCCCACATGCCCAAACGCCAGGAATTGAAACGGATCATGATTCTCGGATCCGGTCCCATCGTCATCGGCCAGGCCTGCGAATTCGACTATTCCGGCTGCCAGGCGGTGAAATCCCTCAAGGAAGAGGGATGCGAGGTGGTCCTCATCAACTCCAATCCCGCGACCGTCATGACCGATCCGGAACTGGCGGATCGCACGTACATCGAACCCCTCACCGCCGACTTCGCCGCCGAGGTGATCCGCCGCGAGCGCCCCGACGCCATCCTCGCCACCATGGGCGGGCAGGCGGCCCTGAACATTTCGATGGAACTGCACCGTTCCGGCATCCTGGCCGATTTCGGGGTGGAGATGATCGGCGCCTCTCCCGAATCGATCGAGAAGTCGGAGGACCGCGGGAAATTCAAACAGGCCATGGGCCGCATCGGGCTGGCGACGCCGGAATCGGTCAGCGTCCACAGCCTGGCCGAGGCGATTGCGGCCCGCTCGCGCATCGGCCGCTGGCCGGTGGTCATCCGTCCGGGCTTCACCCTGGGCGGATTCGGCGGCGGCGTGGCCCGGGATCGGGCCGAATTCGAGGCCATGGCGGCCCGGGGACTCGCCGCCAGCCCGTCGTCGGAAATCCTGGTCGAGGAATCGCTGATCGGCTGGAAGGAATTCGAATACGAGGTCATGCGCGACCGCAAGGACAACGCGGTCATCGTCTGCTCCATCGAAAACCTCGATCCCATGGGCGTCCACACCGGCGACAGCGTGACCGTCGCCCCCGCCCTGACCCTGACCGACCGGGAATACCAGGTGATGCGCGACGCCTCCATCGCCATCATGCGGGAGATCGGCGTGGATACCGGCGGCGCCAACGTACAATTCGCCCAGAATCCGCGGGACGGACGGCTGATGGTCATCGAGATGAATCCGCGCGTTTCCCGATCTTCCGCCCTCGCCTCCAAGGCCACCGGCTTCCCCATCGCCAAACTGGCGGCGAAGCTGGCCATCGGCTATGCCCTGGACGAATTGGGCAACGACGTCACCAAGGCGTCGTCGGCCTGTTTCGAGCCGTCGCTGGATTATATTGCGGTCAAGGCGCCGCGCTTCAATTTCGAAAAATTCCCCGGCGCCGACCCGGCGCTTGGAACCCAGATGAAAGCGGTGGGCGAAACCATGGCCCTCGGCCGCACCTTCAAGGAGGCGTTCCAGAAGGCGCTTCGCGGCCTGGAGACCGGCCACGCCGGCTTCGTCGGCGACGGGGCGGACGGCGAATTCGATCGCCTGGACGACGCCGGGCTGGCCGGCCGGATCGCCACGGCCTCGGCGGACAGGCTGTACGCCGTCCGCTCGGCCCTGGTTCGCGGCTGGAGCGTTGAACGGCTATACGGACTGGCCGGCATCGATCCCTGGTTCCTCCGCGAAATGGAGGAAATCGTCGCCTACGCCAAGGATCTCGCCGCCCTTTCCGGCGGCCTGGAGACGCTCAGGGGCGATCCCGCCCGCTTCCGCCAGGCCAAGGCCTTCGGGTTTTCCGATCGCCAGATTGCCCGGCTTTCCGGGACGGGCGAGGATTTGGTCAGGGAGGCGCGCCAGTCCCTCGGCATCCGCCCGTCCTACCAGTTGGTGGACACCTGCGCCGGCGAATTCGTCTCCGCCACTCCCTACTACTATTCTTCGTATGCGGGCGATCCAGGGGACGGCGCCCCGCTCCAGGATGTGGGCGGCCGGCAACGAATCATGATTATCGGCGGCGGCCCGAATCGCATCGGCCAGGGGCTGGAATTCGATTATTGCTGCTGCCACGCCGCTTACGCACTTCGCGATTCCGGTTTCGCCGCCATCATGGTCAACTCCAATCCCGAAACCGTCTCGACGGACTACGACACCTCCGATATCCTCTATTTCGAACCCCTGACGGTGGAAGACGTCCTGGAAATCCAGCACCGGGAAAACTGCCGGGGCGTCATCGTCCAGTTCGGCGGCCAGACGCCGCTGAATCTTGCCCCCCCTTTGGCCGCCAACGGCGTCCCGGTCATCGGCACCGCAGTGGCGAGCATCGAAGCGGCGGAGGACAGGAAACTTTTCGGCGACCTCATGGACAGGCTGGGCATCCGCCAGCCGCCGCATGCCATGGCCAACACCGTGCGGGGGGCGCTGGAATCGGCGGAACGGGTGGGCTTTCCCGTCCTCGTCCGCCCTTCCTTCGTCCTGGGAGGCAGGAACATGGCGATCGTCTACGACCGCCCGACGCTGGAAAGCTACATGCTGCAGGCGCAAAAAACCTCGGAAGACGCGCCGGTGCTCATCGACCACTATCTCGAGCGCGCCACCGAAATAGACGTGGACTGCGTTGCCGACGGCACGGACGTCGTCATCGGCGGCATTATGGAACATATCGAGATAGCCGGCATCCATTCCGGCGACAGCGCCTGCGCTCTGCCGCCGCCGAACCTGCCGCCGGAAATCCAGGACGCTATCCGCGCCGCCACCCGTTCCATGGCGCTGAGCCTCAATGTCCGCGGATTGATGAACGTCCAGTTCGCGGTCAAGAACGGCGAGATTTACGTCCTCGAGGCCAATCCCCGGGCCAGCCGCACCGTTCCTTTCGTCAGCAAGGCGTCCGGGATTCCGATCGCGAAAATCGCGGCCTGGTGCATGGTCGGCTTCAAACTCAGGGACATCGGCTTCCTGGACGAGCCCCGTCCCGGCCATTATTCGGTGAAAGAAGCGGTATTCCCCTTCAACCGCTTCCCCGGCGCCTCCGTCAACCTCTCCCCCGAAATGAAATCCACCGGCGAGGTGATGGGAATCGATCGCTTCAACAGCGCCGCCTACCTGAAGAGCCAGCTGGCGGCCGGGAACCGCATCCCGGAATCCGGCGGCGTTTTTATCAGCCTTCGCGACGCCGACAAGGAGGAGGCGCTTCCTCTTGCGAAACGGCTGGCCGGCATGGGGTTCGTTCTCCATGCCACCCGGGGCACCAGTACCGCCCTGCGCAAGGCCGGGATCAAGTCCCAGGCGCTCTTCAAGATTTCCGAGGGCCGCCCGAACATCATGGATCTGGTGGAGGACATGGATCTTTCCTGGATTGTCAACACCATCGAACCGGGAGCCCTGCCCGCCAAGGACGAGGGGCGGATGCGTTCCATGGCCGTGATTCGCGGCATACCCATCACCACCACCCTGGACGGCCTCAGGGCCGCAGTCGACGGCCTGGAACTCATGCGCCGGCATCGCAACCGTTTCGAGGTGTGCAG
>JAITKH010000362.1 GCA_031278535.1 Planctomycetota bacterium
GCATGCCCGAAAACGGGGCTGTAAACGGATGGAACTGGGAGGCGGAACGCCGCCGGGAGGGGTATCTCGTCCTCGCCGACGGGAGCGTTTTCCGTGGGCATTCCCTGGGCGCCCCGGTCGACGTGGTGGGAGAAACCGTTTTCAACACCGGCATGACCGGTTACCAGGAGATCCTGTCTGACCCGTCCTATTCCGGCCAGATCGTCTGCCTGACCGCCCCGGAGATCGGGAATTACGGCATGAACGGCGAGGATTGGGAAGCGGACCGAATCCACCCTTCCGGCTTTCTCTGCCACCGGATCAACGCCAGGCCATCCAACTGGCGATCGAGAGGAACTCTTCCGGACGCCTTGCGCAAGGCGGGCATTCCCGCCCTGGCCGGGCTGGATACGCGTTCGCTCGCCTTGCGCCTGCGGGATCACGGCGCCCAGAAATCGTTTCTTTGCGCCACCGGCTCGGTCCCGGTGGAGGAGGGACTGGCCAGGGCCGGGACCTGGGAAGGTTTGGACGGCCAGGACTACGCCATCAAGGTCGGCACGAAAAAAATCGCCGCCTGGGATGAATCCGTTCCGGGCGGCGGCTTGGGCTATCCCCATGCCGGCGAGGCGCCGGGCCGGGGCGGATACCGGGTGGCGGCCTTCGATTTCGGCATCAAGTGGAGCATCCTGCGAAACATGCGCCGGGTCGGCTTCGACGTGACGGTGCTCCCCCCCGCCGCCACCGCCGCCGAAACCTTGGCGCTCCGCCCGGACGGAGTGTTTTTCTCGAACGGCCCCGGCGATCCGGCCGCCGTATCCTACGCCGCCGAAACCATCCGCGGAATCCTCGGCAAGGTGCCAATCATGGGCATCTGCCTTGGCCATCAGCTTCTCGGCATCGCCTGCGGCGGCAAGACCTACCGCCTCCCCTTCGGCCACCACGGCTGCAACCATCCGGTGAAGGACCTGGTCTCCGGCAATGTCCTCATCACCTCGCAAAACCACAATTTTGCCGTTGACGCCGATTCGCTTCCCGCCGCCGCCGGGATCACGCACCTCAGCCTGAACGACAATTCGGTCGAGGGCCTCTGCCTGCGGGATGTTCCCGCCTTCTCGGTGCAGTTTCATCCCGAGGCGGGACCCGGCCCCCATGACGCACTGTACCTTTTACGCCGTTTTTCCGACATGATCGCGGAAGCGAAGGGAAAGGCATAGCGCGAACGGCGGTTTCGCCATGCGCAGGAGTCTCTATGGCCGGGGAAAAAGAAAGCGCGCAGGATCCCGTTCCGCTTTTCGGCGATCGATTGGATCGGACGGTGCGGGAAAGGAAGAGCGTCGTGGCGGCAGGAATCGATCCGACCCTGGCAATGCTGCCGCCGGATCTGGCCGAACTGGCCCGGTCCGGTCCGGACGGGCTCCATTCGGCGCTGAGCGATTTCTGTCTCGGGGTGGTGATGGCCGTGGGCGACTTGGTGGCGGCAGTGAAGCCCAACATCGCTTTTTTCGAGGCCTTCGGGCTGTATGGCCTGACGGTTTACAAGTCCGTCTGCCTCGCCGCCGCCGACTTGGGACTCCTGGTCATCGGCGACGTGAAGCGCGGCGACATTGGTTCGACAGCCGCCGCCTATGCCTCCGGCCTGCTCGATTGCCCGCGCCCGGGGATACGTCGATTGGCCGCGATAGGCGACGCCGGGCAATTCGCCCGCGAAGCCGGCCCCCTTCTCGGTCCCCACGACGCGCTGACCCTCAACCCCTATCTCGGTTCGGATTCGGTGAAGCCTTTCCTGGAAAAGGGATGCGATCAGGGCCAGGGGTTTTTCATCCTGGTGAAGACCAGCAATCCCTCCGGCGCCGATCTGCAGGACTTGCGTCTGGACAGCGGGGAGACGGTGGCCGAACGGGTCGCCGCCCTGACGCGGGACTGGGGCGGCGCCTGGATTGGCGAAAGCGGATTGTCTTCGGTGGGTGCGGTAGTGGGCGCCACGCATCCTTCGGAACTCTGCCGCTGCCGGGAGATCATGCCGTCCGCGCCTTTTCTCGTTCCCGGCTACGGCGCCCAGGGCGGAACCGCCGCCGACGTGGTTCCGGCTTTCCGGCCCGACGGAAGCGGCGCCGTGATCAGCGCCAGCCGCTCGATACTCCAGGCGTGGAAAACCGAAAACAATCCGCTTGACTGGCAGGGAGCGGCCCGCAGGGCCGCCGGCGCCATGAACGCCGATCTCCGTTCCGCCCTGCGGGCGGCGGGAAAGGGGGAGTGGCTCTGAGAGCGTGTTACGGTTCGTACAGGGGGACTTCCCGGGGAAGCGGGGGAGTCGCGTCTATCCCGACATCCTCGTAAGGACGATTGGCTTCGGAGGCGTCCGGACCGCGAAAACGGCCGCGCCTGACGTCCTGGTCATAGCGCATAAGGTTGCGGGCCTGGCTTGCCTCCCGGAGCTGTCCGGCCCGGGCCAGGATGTCTTCCACGTCGTCCGCCCTGTCAACCCTCTCCAGGACATAATGCAGATTGTGTTGATCCCGGAGCGTGGCCGGCAGGAGAACTTCGGAGACGAAGTCGGCTCCGGCATATTGGTAGGCGGGCGCCTTGACCGGTTCGCCGACATGCATGGGATAGAACTTGATCAGCCGGCCGTTTTCCTCAAAGCCGGGATGCTCGAGCCAGATATCGTATACGCCATAATGCCTGAAGGGGAGAACATACGGCGTCTTTCCCTTCCATTGCTGGTTGACGGTCACATCGGCGCCGGAAGGCTCGCTTGTTATGACCAGAGCCCGCTCCACGCAGCCGGAAAGAAAAACGAGGACGGCGGCCGCAAGCGGAACGGCCAAGTTTTTCATGCGCGATCCTTCCGGACGGAACGGGGTCCACTCCTGAAAAAAGCGTCTTAAGGCGAAAGGAAACCGCCCAAAGGGAGACATATATTTAAGGAAGCAATTATAACAGTTTTCCGTCTCCGTGTCAAGGCGGCGGTGCATGGCCTGTCCATTCGTTTCGGTGCCGTGGTTATCTCTTGATCCGCCCGGATGCGTTGGATATGATTACGTTCTGGTCCCGATTTCCAAGTGAATGGGAAAACGCGATTGCCCGGCAAGGCTGTCCGGCTGTTCCGAAGGGGGTTTGCTGACTGGAACCGCCGATTTTGATCCGCGGGAATGACAATCGGGCGATACGCCCGGACGGCGGTTGGAATCGGCGGCGGGAGACATATCGTGAGAAGAATGAGTGGCTTTGTTCTCGCCTTTACGGCCTTGGCGACAATTCCCGATATCCCAATCATGTCCGGTAAGGCGGCGGCCGGGGAGTATTATTGTCCCCCGGGGGCCAAGTTCTGTCCCGCTCCCGGGGCCGACAATTCCATTTACCTTGATACGCATTTCGGAATGGACGCCGAAACCGGGGAAGTCAGGGCGTACCGGGGAACAGTCCATCCCGACGAAGCGAGCAGTCCGCCCCCAGCCGGCGAGGTGACGCTCTATTCCGCGCCGGCGCCGTTGGTCGAGAGCCGCTTCGTCCCCAATCCCGCGCATCCCGGCGTCACTCCCAGCCAGGTGCGGGAGGGAACATGGGTATCCGGCCGGCGCCGGAATGGGGAGGGATCGGCGATGTCGGAGGTTGCCGACCAGCAGACAGGGCGCACCTTCGTGAAACGCGCAGTTTTCCAGGGGGAGACCCGGGTTCCCTGGTATAAGGGAGGATGGTGGCGAAACAGAAAATCGGGAGGCGGCGCCGGCTCCAGGCCAGCCGCTTCGCAAGGCAAGTCCTCCAATCCTCCGCCGATCCGGAAGGAAGACGATTTCTGGGGCGACGAGGAAGAATATGACAATTACGCCGCCCAGCCGGGGGCAGGAGATCCCTATGCCCAACCCATGGGCATGGACTCTTACGCCCGGTCTTCCGACGGATATTCTCCCCAATCCCAGCCGGAGTCGACAGGCGGTTTTGTCGGCGATCCCTATACGCTCCCCAATTCTCCTCCCCCGACGTCGCCGTACCAGCCGGAATACGTCTATCCGGGAACCCAATATTCCGCTCAGGGCGGATATTCCCGGCCGGCCTATGCCGCGCCGCCAGGCACTCCCTATTCTTCGTCCGCCTCTGGAGGCGGCTTCCTTCCCCCTCCGCCGGCTGAACAGCGGCCAGGCGCCCAACCGAACGATGCCGGCAGTCCCGAATTCCAGAATGCGATTCGGCTGGTGAAAAGCGGCAGATACAACGAGGCCAAATCCGTTCTCCAGGCCGAGACCGCGAGGAATCCGTCCGGACAGGTTTGGCGCTGGCTGGGGGATTGCCAATACAACCTGCTGGAGCTCGAGTCCGCCATCGCCAGTTATGCCAGGGCGTTGGAACTTGATCCAAACGACTACTACGCCATGCGCGGCCAGGGATTTGCCCTCCTGCACCGGGGTCACGAGTATTGGCGGAGCATGCAGGAGGCGGTGGCGCGGGGCGACAAGACGCTGGGAGCGGAAGTTTTCGCCCAGGCGCACGACAATTACAAGCGGGCTTTTGAGCAGATCGGCTTCTGCCTCAGACGCGCTCCCAACGACAGCGAGGCGATTTACGGCGAGGCCATGGCGGCCGAGGGAGCCAGCCGCAAGGTCTATTCGAACGCGGTGAGCTATCTGAAGCTTGGCCCGGACCCGGAGAACCGGCAGCGGGCCGAGCTTTTCGCCGAGAATTGCCTGACCATCATCAACAAGGGCATTGAGCGTTCACGGGAACGGGCGAGGCTTTCCCCGGGCGAATCCGGCCCGCGCGCCCTTCTGGGCGGCTTGTATCTGCGCAAGGCGATGCTGTACCACAACCTTGGCAAGCGGGATTTGGCTTTGATCGAATTGAAGAACGCGCGCGACGTGCAGCAGTCGATCCTGGACGAGATAGACAAGAACAACGTTACCGCCCAAAAAAGCGTACGCGAATGCGAATCCTATTGGGAATCCTGGGGCGGCGATCAGCGGCAATTATAGTCGG
>JAITKH010000006.1 GCA_031278535.1 Planctomycetota bacterium
CACGCCGCCAATCCGAATCCTGCGAATCCGACGGCCGGACCGCCAAGGCGTCATCCGGACCGTCGCCGGCCGGAAGAGCGGATCGTCCCGGATCCGGGAGCGGTCCCTCGCCTTTGCCGTCGAAAGCGCCTTCCCCCATCCCGTTTCCGGAATCAAAAAAACGCCCTTCTCCAGAATCGCGTCCGGTTTCGCGCCCTCCGGCATTCCGGCCCCTGCTAGAATCCCCTCCGAAACGATTGTCTTCATTCTCCCCGCCTCGGTCCCGGCCGGAAGGATCGTCGCCCTGTTCGCGCCCTCTTTGCGCCAAATCAAGTCCTCCCGGGGCATCGGTACCGTTCTGATCGCTGTCGCGCCGTCTTTCCTGGCCGCCACGACGGGTGTCCGACATCCGGCCTTCGTTCCCCGCCGTTCCTTTGACGTCGCCTGCCGGCCGGGAAAATTCCACAGGGGGCGCCGTACCGTCGGCGGTTGGGGAAGGCGCAAGATGTTCGGACGAGCCAGAACTCTCGAATGCGGATTGATCAGGAACATTTCGAGCCATTCCACCCGCAGCGGAGGGGGCAGCCGGAAGCGAATCAATCCTCACTTCCGTTTCGGCGTCGCTTTCGCGCAGACCTCGGCCGGATCGGGCAGCTTCATGGCGATCGGCGTTGCCGATCGGGCGATCCCCGTTTCCCGGAACAGGAGTTGCCGGGACATCGCCAACCCGTTCGCGGCGCATTGGCGCCTCGTCCCGCCGCCTGCGTTCCGCACCGGAACGCGACTCGCGTTCCGCCGCCCGCCCGGCCATGTCGGCGTCGGCCGGATCCGAAAGAGCGGGGGGAATATCCAGGACTCCGAAATCCGGAAGCGTCCCCGCCCTTCCCTTGTCCTTGGCAAGATCCGAAAAAACCGGAGCGGGCCTGATCTCCCCGATGTCCGGACGGGCGGCATCAGCATCGTCCCTCTCGGAATCGGATTGGGCAAGGTCGCGTACGGGATCGGGGATTTCCTGTCTCGGTTCGGGATATTCCCCGCCCGATTCGACGCGTTCCCGCCGTCGGGGCCTGAGTTCGTTCGGCCCAACGGCAGAGACGGAAGGCGCATTGTCCACACCCCGCTTTCCCGAAACATCGGAGGTCTGTTCTCCAGCCAATGGCCGGGCCAGCCGGGCGGAATCGGACCAGATTGGCAAATCCTCAGGCCCGGACAGGGCGATTTCGGGCCGTGTTGCGTCCTGATTCCGGCCGGCGCCGGAGGCGCTTGCCGCCTTCCGCGCTTCGACGTCGCCAGGCGCGGAAGGCGGCTCGGCCAGATCCGGCAACCGTTCAGTCGGCCCATTCAGATTCCCGATTTGTTTTTCACGACGCTCGCGGCGTTCAAGCTTTGCCTCGGTCCGGTTCTCCAACGGCAAGGGGGATGGACTCCTGGCTTCGGCCATTCCTGCCGCCTCGATCGCTTTCTCGAAAACAACAGTCCGCTTCGCGTCAATGACGGCCGCTTCGGACGAAACGGCCGCGGCGGCGCTTACGGCCGCGGCAATGGCGGAGGAAATAGGGGAGGCATCTGTCTGGACAGGGGAAGCATTGTCGGAAGAGGCGGCGATTGAAGCGATGAGCAATTCCCGTTCCCCGGCCGTCAAATCCACAACCGCTTCGCCGGCGTCTTCAACAAGATTGATTGTCAGCGATTCGTCGGCGGAAGGATCGATATTGAGGACAGACCCGAGCATGGCGATAAAGATGGCGACAAGGATCAGGCTGGACAGAGCCGATGCCAAAAGGAAACGGGCCAGGGTACTCTTGCCAAGACGATACAGGAGAAAGACAAGGAAGAGCAGGATGAGCAACAGAAGCAGGAGGAGGGCCAGAAGATAAATCCACCAGGCATCCCATATCCTATCCCAGCCGGAGGCCGCCGCCGGCATGATTTCGGGAAACTCGGATACGCCGCCCACGAAATGGTCGCCATTTTTCACGGCCGGCCGATCACGAAGCGCTTCCTCGGTTTTTTCCCAGGGGGAGTCGCCGGCTCCGGGAGGTTCGCCGCCAGGAGATTCGCCACTGCCGCCGTGTATGGACGCCGGCTCGTCATCCGCCTTCCCGATATCGGGGATGGCGGCGGCATCGTCATGATCGCCCAAAGACGGGGGAACGGGAAGGCCGGCGAGGGGAGGCGGCGTTTCCGTCCGCACGGCGTAGGCTGTCACCCGCCACCGTACGCGAATCGCCGCCCGACCCGGTCCGGCCCGCAACGTTGCCCATCCGGTATAGCCGCCTTCTTTCCTGTCAATGGGAGGGGAAGCGGTAATCGTCGTCCGGATTACCCCCCTACCCGCCGATACGCTGTCCCGGTCAAGCGTGGCCGCCAAATCCTGTTCGCCTTCTTCCCCGGGACGGCCGGCGATCCACACCCGCAACGGCGCGGCCTTATCCGCCGAAAAATCGACGGGGATCTCCCTGGAAACAAAGGTTCCAGGAGGAATTGTCCCCAAATCCACCGACTCCGGACCAAGAAGGACAACCGTGCCCACCCTGACTCGAGCCGTGGAATGGTCAGTGAGATCGCGCCCGTCGGTAATTGTAAAGTCGCCGGAGTACTCGCCGGGCGACGCCGTTTCCGGAACGATTATTTCCACATCGAAGGCGTTGGCGCCGGGATTGACCCGTACGCCGGCCGACAGATCGTCCCAGTCGCCGGCATTCTTCCAGGCAAGATCGAAAGACATGTCGCGGGGAGCGTCCGCGCCCAGTTCCACCTTCACCCGGGCATTCCCTTTCTCGCCCGGAAAAAGCACTCCGAAATCGATATCGCCGTCTAGCGAAGCCCGATC
The DNA here is from genome assembly GCA_031278535.1 of Planctomycetota bacterium. Lineage (GTDB taxonomy): Bacteria > Planctomycetota > SZUA-567 > SZUA-567 > SZUA-567 > JAJBSZ01. The sequence continues at coordinate 2,813 of JAITKH010000006.1, forward strand.
CGCCGGAATCGGCGGGACCGGGGGTTCGGGCAAAGGTTCGGCGAAGGACTCTGGCGGAGGTTCGTCCGGAATCAACGCTTGCGGCAAGCGTTCCGCCGCCGCCGCCACTTGTCTGGCAAAGGCGCCGTGGCTCCAGGCCGTCCCTCGGGCCCGAATTGTCGCTTCCAACGGCCAGGCAACGGAATGTCCGGAAAAATCGGCGACAGCGGCATAGACGCCGTCGCCAGCTCCACCGTCGCCATGCAGGCCATCGTCAAAAAGTTGCATTCGCCCGATCGGATTTCCCGGTAGCGGCTCCACCCAGACGTCGGCGTCGGGGAGAGGTCTCTCTCCATGGGCCAGGGTAGCCCCGACAGCAATCCGATCGGCCCCGATCAGAGGGGGAAACATGTCGAGGAAGAAATCCGTATCGCCGAAAAGAGCGAGGATGGATTGGCCGGACGAAGCGCCGTTCCAATCGAGGCGCCAATCGCCGACCGCGGGCGTCGCGGCGTGAGCGCCGCCGCCGAAGGAGAAAATCCCGCCTTGGCCTCCCGGTCCGCTCAACGATAGCCGTGCGCCCCCGTCCGCCAGGGCCACCAGTCGTTTGACGCTGCCGTCAACGGGAAGGGTCAATGTTCCAGACGCTGTACGGAGAATCTCGGCGTGAAGAAGCCGCTGCTTCCCCAATTCGGCGGCCAGGCGAGCGTAAATTTCCGGCAAATCCTCGTCCCTGGGCGCGGGAAAGTAGGCGCCACCGGTAGTCTCCGCCATGGTTCGGAGCAGGCCATGATCCACCCCTCTGGCCAAGCCGATGGTAAAAATCCGTATCCCGGCCTTGGCGCATTCGAAATGGGTGTTGCGATAGGGAGCCCCTTCGTTCCGGCCATCCGTCAGAAGAATTATCACCGGCCGTCGGGATCCGGCAGCCTGGAGTTCCGACATGGCGAGGCGGAGCGGCGCGTCCAAATTGGTCATTCCGTCGGCGCCTATCCGCATCAGGGCAGCGGCAATCTCCTCGCCACGGGAGAGCGGAAGCAGAGGGGCGGCGGCCTCGGCCTGAAAATTGAAAGTAACGAGACCTATTCCGCCGATGCCTCCGCCTAACCTGGCCATTTCGACAAAAGCGCGGGCGGCGGCAATCCGGCGCTTGCGGGGATCGTTGTAGTCCATGCTGGAACTGACATCCACCGCGAGAATCACGTCCGCCAGCGTCGCAGCCGAACTCAGAAGTCCTTCCGCCGTTCCCTCGGCCAAGGGAATTCCGCCGGGAGCAAACACCACCCGGACACCGGAAAGGCCCTCCCGTTCCTGCCCCGGGATTACCCGCGCGTCCAGGAAGACGCGATCCTCATGGCGCCAGAGATAGACGCCATCGGCCAGATGCCCTTCATCCCATGCCAACTCTGGAGAGCCGACGGGATAGACATAGACGCTGAAATCTCCAGCCGCGGCCCGTTTGGCATATCCGGCAAGGTTGTCGGGAAGGGATACCGCCAACTTGACGTTGCCCGGCGCGTTCGGATCGCCCAAGTCATGGGTCAGGAGAGCGATGCGGAGGCCGGAAACGCCTTCCCCGGCCTCAACCGGTCCGGTGAGGGACAAGATTGACAAAAAAAGAAGCAACACCCGCGCCGACAGAAAACGCCAACGCCTTCTTCCGCCGTCCGGGCCGCCGGAAAAGAAAACCGGTTCTGGAGAGGAAACCGACCGGAACATCATTTTTCCCCGGAATCAAGAACCGGGAGATCGATCCGGGCTACTCCGCTAGCGCGGCAGATGCCAAAAACGCGCATGACTGATTGGTAGGGGGACCTGGCGTCGGCCCGGATGACAGCCGGGCGGCCGGGCCGGGCTGCCGCGAATTCGGTCACGATTCTCCGCAGTTCGCCGTCGTCATCCACGCTCCGGCCGTTGACGATCATGTTTCCTTGTTGTCGGATGTTGATGACCAGGCGATCGGGAAGCCGGGAATCCTCGGTTCCCGCTTCGCTCCGGGGAAGAATGACCGCGTGGTCCAATTCCCGGCGGGTGAAATTGGTGGCGACCAGGAAAAAGATCAGCAGGAGGAACACGATGTCGACGAGTGACGTCATGGGGATTTCAAAATGGTCTTCTTCCCGCAACGCTCTCATGGGAAAATCCTCCACCGCAACGACCGCCATAGTGGTCTGTACAGTCCCAATCTTTCCAGATTCTGAAGTCCGTCTGTTCCGGGATTGGCCTCTGATGCCGGAGGGGAATTCATTTCCCCGGAGGCGGAAACCGGATGAACCGCGGGCACTCCCCGTACAGTCTCAAGCAAAGATTGAGACTGTACGGAATACTAGCCTCACTCCGAGACCTGCGTCTCCTCCGAATCCGCCAGCGGATCATCCATGTCTTCCGGTTCGGCCGCCTTTCCGTCCTCCGGCCGGCTATCCCTTTCCTGTCCGTCCCGCCCGGAGACATCGGTCTCTGTGCCTGCCCGGTCCGATCGGTGGCGGCGGCTGGCTCTGTTGGAGGCGGCGGAAATGAACGCCAGTGCCCTCTCTTCGACCTCGCGCATGATGGAATCGGCGCGGCCACGCAGAATATGGTAAAAGATCAGCATGGGAGTGGCTACTATCAGGCCCCAGGCGGTGGTATAGAGCGCCTCGTAGATGCCGGCCGCGAAATTGCGGGGATCATCCATTCCCAATTCGGCGGCGGCTCGAAAAGCCGCGATCAGGCCAAAGACCGTCCCCATGAGACCGAGCATCGGCGCCAACGATGCGACCACTCCGATCGGCCTGAGATTGGCGCGGAGATCGAAGAGGATGCGCGACGCCTCGTCGTCCACCGCGTTTTCCAACTCCCGACGGGTGGCCCCGCTCCGGGAAAGGAGGGATCGCATCACCCGGCCCATGGCGCTTCCGTCCCCTTCGAGCGTCCGAAGCCCGGCGGAGACGCCGCCCGACACCATGGCGTCGCGAAGCCTGTCCATCAGGCGCCTCGGCAGTTGCGCATTCCGACGGATGACGAAAAGGCGTTCGATCGCAAAGGCCAGGCCGACGACCGCAACGGCGAGGATGACCCACATGACGGGACCGCCCAAGGTGAAGACGGAGAGGGCCGATTCAAGGCTCACCTCGTCAGCTCTGGCGGTTCCCGCAAAGAATGGCGAAAAGGCAAGAGCGAGGGAGAAACGAAGGCGCATCGGCATATTCCCTTGTCTGTGTCCGGCGCGAGAATATCCATCCGCCGGCGCTGCCAACGATTCAGTCGCGATTCATGGCGATCTGGAGATCGCGCGCCTCGGCGGCGGCGGGCGTGTCGGGATAACGGGCGAGAAGCCGTTCCAGATCGCTTATCGCCTTTTCCCGCAAGCCGTCGTTCAGAGCGTCTCGGGCAGCCCGCACCAAAGCCGCCGCCGCCCATTCCGGGTAATTCGGGTACTCAGCTTCCACCGCCAGGAATTCGAATCGGGCCTTGGCCCGATCGCCGGCCTGCGCCGCCGCCAGACCCAGGCCGTAACGGGATTTGGCGGCCGCCTCGGTCCGCTTGTCCATGGTAAGCGCCCGCTCGAAGGCGGCTGCGGCATCCGCATGGGCCCCGAGATCGAGACTCGCCTGCCCCAGGCCCCAATAGATCTCCTGGACAAGAGGTCCGTCCTCATTGCGAAGGATTTTCCTGAAGACATCCCGCGCTTCGGCCGGACGGCCGTCGAAAAGCAGGCACAACCCTTCGCCATATTCGGCCGCCATCCGGTACGGAGCATCCCCGGGAGAGCGCTCCAGGGATTGTCGGTATCGCTGGAACGCACTTTGGAACCAGGCCGAACGCCGGCTTGCATCCTGGTTGTCCTGTCCTGATCGCAGGCGAAGCTCGGCGGCCCGGAAGCAGGCGTCCCCCACCAAATCGCTCTGGGGATAGCGGCCGATGATCGATTCAAAGGCATCGATGGCAGCCACCCGCCTGTCCCACATGTCTTTGCGCGATGCCTCGCGCCGGGACGCGTCCGCATCCGCGAGGGAGACCCGTTCCGCCTCTTCAGCCAGGCGCTGAATGCTCCAGGCCAGGCGGTATTGCGCCTTGTCGGCAAGGGACGATCCGGTCTTTGCGGCCAAATCGAGAGCGCGCCGGTACGAATCCATGGCCAATTGGTAATCATTCCGATCATAGAGAATCTCGCCGATCATGAGCCAAGCGGCATCGGCGATCCGGTAGTCGGGATAGCGCTGGGTCAGGTCGCGCAAATCGGCGAGTATTTCCTCCTCAACCGCCGTCACATCGTCCGAAAGAATGCGCATGGCCTTTTCCGCCGCCAGGGCCTGCGGCCGATCGACTTCGGGAAGTTCGTCCGCCGGAAGGCCGCCGGTGAGGGATCGCCACCTGGCCTCGGCCGCCTTGGCCTCGGCGACTTTGGCGCGGGCGCCGTTCCATAGGGCGCGGGATCGCTGGTACAGCGCCTGGGGCACCTCGGGATGCCCGGGATGCGCCGTCAGGAATTTTTGGAAGGCGGCGGCCGCCTCGGCATGGCGGCCAGCCTCGTCCAATGCCGAAGCCCGTTCCAATTCCACCCTGGGCGCGAGCGCATGTTCTGGATAGTCCCGCAGAAACACGTCCAAGATCTCCAGCGCACCTCTTGGATCGCCGGCGGCACGGCGAATGGCGGCGACGAGCGACAGCGCGTCCGGACAGAGGCTGCTCGCGGGGAAATTGTCGATGATTTGGCGACAGGCGCCTTCAGCGCCCTTGTCGTCGCCGATATCCCGCCTGGCCCAGGCGAGACCATACCAGCAAGCGTCGGCCACCTCACTCCCGCCGGCAAGGCGAAGGCTGGCCTCATAGTCCCCGATCGCCTCGCGTTTCAGGCCTAGACTGTATTTCGCCTCTCCCAAATAATAATGGACGCGGGAGAGATCCATGCCCTCGGAGGGATTGGCGGCAACGGCGGAAAGATTGCGAAGCGCCTCCTGCAGCAATTGGCGGCGTCTGTCATCGTTTCGTTCCGTCTGCCCCTCGCGGATTTGCAAGGCGCCCAACCGCAATCGGGAAAAACCGGCGGCGGCGCCCACCTTCCCTTCGCCCAGGCGCAAGGACAGGGCGAGGGAAGAGCCGTAACGCTCGAGGGCGGCGCGGACGTCTTTCCCGACCTCGGCAATCTCCCCAAGCCGAAGCAGCGCCATCGCCGCCTGCGGGGCATTCCCAAACCGGTCAAGTATTTCCTGATAGAAACCGGATGCCCGGGGATAATCGGACGTGAAATAGTACGATTCGCCCAGCCGGAACAGGCTGTCGGCCGCATATTCGGCGGCCCGGCCGGCAAGGGTGGAGTCGGGCCGGCCGGCGACGTCACGCCAGCCGGCGGCCCAATCCGGTCCGTCAGAAGCAAGCCAGCGATATTGTTCCCGCGCTCCCTCCGTCTCGTTCATCGCCGAAAGGCAATCGGCCAGAGCCCAGGCGGCCTGGAGCCGGGTATTGGCGTCGGGGTAGGCAAGGGACTTCCGCAACGCTTCGGCGGCGCGCCGCAAATGCGCGCCGGCAGTGGAGTCGTTCCCCCCGGCCAGCGAAACGGCCCGTTCCGCCAAAGCCTGGTGGTACAACGCCCAGGGAGCACGGCTGGAGTGCGGCCAGCGCGAGGCCACGCGGGCAAACTCCTCGGCAGCGGCGGCATTATCGCCCGAATCCATCAATACCTCGCCCAAGAGGGAATATGCTTCGATTTCCTCCTCCTCCAGCTTTCCGGTCGCTATGGCGCGGCGAAAATACTGGATCGAATCGGCTCCGATTTTTTTCTGCAATTCCCTGTATTTTTCGCGGCTAGCGGGATCGGTGGCGGCTTCGGCCCTCTCGCGGGCGGCGCGAGCCTGTTCCTGCCAAAGCGTCCCCAGCCGGAACAGGGCGAGAGGATTCATTTCGTGATCAGCCGCTTTCGCCACATCGAGCAGATCGGCGGCAGCCTTTTGCGAATTGCCCGCTTCCCGCCAAGCGCATCCGGCGTCATAAAGAAGGGACAAAGCCTGACCGCGGTCCTCGCCCGCCAGTTTCGCCGCCTCTTCAAATCCCGCCGCCGCCTCCGCCACACGCCGGAGATCGTAATCGGCCCAGGCCGAGCCGGCCCTGGCGTCGACAGCAAGCGGACCGGACGGATTTTTTTCAAGCAAAGCGTCAAAAGCCGCCTTGGCCTCGTCGAAACGGCCGAGCCGCGAAAGAGACTCCCCCACGTGATAGGCCGACTCGCCCGCTCGGCGATCATCGGGAAATTCCCTGACAAAACGCTGAAGAAATTCCAATGCGCGGACATAGTCGCCCGCATCGAAGCAGGCGAAACCGGCGCCATACAGGGCGGACGGGAGGAGCTTGGAATCGGGGAAGCGGGACAGGAAGGAGGCAAAATCGGCGGCGGCGGCGGCCAGCATGTCGGCGGCGCCGGGATTGTCCCCGTCATTTCCCAGCCGATGCTTGGCCTCTCCCCGCCACAGCAGAGCCAATTCGGCCTGCTCCGGCCTGGCCCCAAGGGCGATCACCTCGTCATAACGGCGAATCGCTTCCTGAAAACGTTCCAGCCGGAAAAGGGCGTCGGCCGCCCCCAGGGCGGCATCGGCCCGAATGTCCGCCGGCGCGTCCGGGTGCTCGTCAAGAGCGCGGGAATAAGATGCGGCCGCCTCCCCGCTCTTTTTCTGCTTGTCCTGGCAATAGCCGAGGAGCACTAGGGCTTCGGCCGCGATGGGACGATCGCGGTTCTCCTCGATGAAGATCCTGAGCTGGTTCTCGGCC
>JAITKH010000086.1 GCA_031278535.1 Planctomycetota bacterium
CATGTACCAGAACCGTATTCCGCTTGCGAAACTGGGCGGTTCCCGCCACCTTTCTGGCCGGTTCCCCCGCCGTTCTGCCCCGCGCCGAAAGATCGCTGATTCCAGCCGGAGAGATTGCAATTCCAAGGCGGCGAAGCGCTTCGGCAATGGGATAGGATAGGGCGGCATAGGCGTTTCGGATTCCGGCTCCTCCGGCGGACTCGAGCCAGGTGAGGGATGCCACCGCTTCCCAGCAGATTGTTCCCGGTCCCAAAAGCACCGCGCCGCCGCCGGATTGGCGGCGGATCACTTCTACACCGTCCCGGGATATCGCCGCCATATTCAGTTCACGCTCCGGATCCTGCGACAGGCCGATGACGGCGCACAATCCTTCCGCCGGGTGCCAGATCGCCAGGATCGGCCGATCCGGTGGATTGTTGTCCCGGGCCAAATTCTCGCTCCAGGCGAGAATCTCGGCGGGATGGCGGGCAGGGATTTCCAGCGTTGTCGAATCGGCCGCCATGTCCTCACATTCCGTACCGGCTTCGCCGGCCGCCGCCTCGCGGCGATGTTGAAACAACATAATCATGATCTTGACAACCATCCCCTTCCGCATTATACTCCTTTCGGTTTGGTTTGGGAGACTGGTGTTGCCGAGATGGCATTCGGCATGCTTTCCCGTTCGGAAAGGCGTTTGTATATATTTTATCTTCTCGTCAGGAATATTTGAGGAAAAGAACATGGCACGATCCAGAGCCAAGCCAAGCGCCATCCACAGGGGCAAGCACAAAGTCAGGAAATTGCGAAAGGGTTGCCTGCCGGCGGAGAAAAACACCGCCCGGAAATAGACCGGTCGGCCACGGTTCCGGCGATCCTTCCGGGATGGCGGGGGAGCCGGCGCGGATTGCCAAGTTCTGCAGCTTTTTCCTTTGGTGCGAGGGAGATGGCGTTGCACAAGGCAGCGGAGCGGAACCCCGATGGAATTTACCAACGTCAGCGATTCCGGCGTAAGCCTGCCCATCCGGCCGCGGGGCATAGCTTTCGATTTGGACGGTACGCTTCTCGATTACGATGGGCGACTGGACCAATCGGTGGCTCGTTCCGTTCGACTCATATCGAGAAGCGGCATCAAGGTATTTCTTGTCACCGGCAGGCAATTGTCGGCATGCGAGCGGTTCTGGCGCGAGCTTGATCTTTCCACGCCTCTTGCCACCTGCAACGGGGCCTGGGTTGGTCTTCCCAGTCAGGATCCTTTCCTGCACATCCGCTTGGCGCAGGAGGCGCGGGACGCCGTTCTGGGCCTGGAAGACGCGTACAATCTCTATGTCAACTATTATATTGACAACCGCGTTTATACTTTCAAGGACGTTCCAGAGCGCGAATGGTATTCGCGCCGCTTCTCCCTGGTGGAAAAGCTGCCGGATCGGGACTGCCCGGTTTTCCGCCGCCTTCCGACCAAGTGCCTCTGCATCGCTCCGGAAAACGAGCGTGATCGTTTTTTTAATTTGTTTGCCGAAACGCTGGAGAAACGTGCCGGCATCACCAGTTCAAACAATCGTTTCATCGAAATCCTCCCTCTCGGCGTCGACAAGGCGGTGGGACTCAAGGCACTTTCCGAATGGAGCGGCATACATCTCGACAATTTCATCGCGGTGGGCGACGCCATGAACGATTTGCCGATGCTTAACGCCGCCGGCTTCTCCATAACCTTCAAGTCCGGCGATCACCGCCTCGCCGATCAAGTGGATATGGTGCTTCCGCCTCTTTGGGAGGACGGCGCCGATTTCCTTGCCCGCTGTATACTCGGTCTCAGCGATTCCGGCCGTTTTCTCACTCCGCGTTCCCGCCGCTTTGTCAGGAAATGACCTGAATGGCCAGGCAGAAAAACCGTGCGAATCCGTCGCGCCCTCATTCGCCTCCGTCCGATCCTGCCAAGCCGTCCGGACCCGGCAAGCCTTCGCGGCCCGCCTGGCGTTCGGGGATTGATCTCGCCGTCATGCTTGGCGGCGCCGTCCTGGTGGCGCTGGCGATCAAGGCCTATGTCTTCGATGTCTACCTGATTCCTTCCGGCAGCATGGAAACGACGCTTCATGGTCGCCCGGACGGAGGCGATCGCATATTCTGCTCCAAACTGCATTACCTGTTCCGGCCGCCACGGCGATGGGAAACGGCGGTTTTCGAGTTTCCGTACGAGCAGGCGCTCCAGTCCGAACCGGCCGACGCAATTTCCCAATACAATGGCCAGAACTTCGTGAAACGCGTGATTGGCCTTCCCGGGGAAACGCTGGCGATTTTTCGGGGCGATATCTGGACGCGTCCTGCCGGCTCCCGTGCCGATTTCGTCCGCCAGGCCAAGCCGGACGCCATTCAACGCGGCGTCTGGCAAAAAGTGTGGGACGGAGAATTTTCGGATCTTTCGCGAAGCGAGCTCGAGCGTTTCTGGCGGGTGAGCGGCGGGGAAGCCGGCATTGAAAAAGACGGAACGCTTTTGCTTTCTCCGGGACCCGGAGGGGTACGTCTCGATTATCGGCCACTCGTTCCCGCCCGATCCGGAACTGGTGAAATGGAAGAGCTTTTCGGCATTCCGGATCGCTATGTTCTCGAGCAGCCTGTGCAATTCCGCTGCCGGGGAAGAACCCCGGACGGCGAGCCGTGCGGGCGCCTTTTCGTGAAGACGGTGCAAAGCCAGGCCATGCCTGCCCGTTGTCCAGTTTGCGGCTATCTTAACGACGAATCCGCCGCTGTCTTTTACCACCGCCGATCCGGTTTGTATCACGGCTTCGCCGCCGCCGGCAGCCGTGTCGTTCCCCAGGGCGAAGACTCCCCGTCCAGGCGAAACGACTATTTTACCGTTACGGATTTGCGTTTTGTCGCCGATCTGGTCCTGGAAAAGGAAACTTCGGTTTTCGCGATGATCTTTCGGGAAGACGATCGGGAGGTGTGCGCCAGATTTTATGGCGATGGCAGGGTGGAGATTCGCCTGGACGGCCGCCTGTCCGAAACCGAAGCCAGGACGCTGGCCCCTGTCCGGCCTGGCGCAGTCCATCGTTTCGAATGGTATGCCGCCGACGGCCTGGCGAGAATTTTCGTCGATTCGGAGGAGAACCGCCTTCTTGAACTGCCCTTGTGGAAGGATCGCCGCTCCTCGCCGAAAAATTTGCCATCCCGATCCGGCGCCGCCGTTTCGGCCGAAGGGGGTCCCGTCAGGATCCGTCGATTGTCCCTCGACCGGGATATTTTCTATTACAGCGGCTGGGAACAGAACCAGGGCGAAAAATTCCGCGCCATGAATTCATTTGGGGAAGTCCATATTCCGGCCGATTCTTTCCTTCCCATGGGCGATCATTGTCCAAGTTCCTACGACGCTAGGAGTTGGGGACCGGTGCGACTCTCCCTTCTGCGCGGTCCCGCCCTTCTTGTCTGGTGGCCGCCGGAGCGTATCGGAATCATACCCAATCCTTCCCGCTGACGGCTCCGTCTCCTCGGGTCCAATCGCGAAGCCAGGCCGGAAACGATGAAAACGCTTCCTTTTTTACGGCGTTTCGGCACAATTCCTGATGCGGATGCCGACCGGCCGGAGGGAGAAACGATCATGGAAGAATCTGCGCGACTGGAATGCCCGGAATGCGGCCAGACCTATCGCCTGAAGCGGATAGTCGAAGGAAAATCCCATGCCTGCCGCAAATGCGGCGCCATTCTCCGCCTTGCCGGGAGCAACGGTTCCTTCGCAAGCGCCGGAGCCGCCTGTTCCTGTGCGGACGGGGAGGTGCATCGTCGTAGTCCCGCGCCGGAAAGCGGGGAGGGGCTTGCCTTCCTTGCTCATCGCCTGATTCAGCTTGCTGAAAATCTGGAAGCCGAAACAAGAAACCTTGCCTCGAATTGGGAAAGCCGGTTTTCCTCCCTTGAGGAAAAGACGGCCGTCTTGCTTGAACGTTTCGACCCGACTGTCGTTTCCGCCATGGGGGATCGGGCCGAGGCGGCGGAAGGACGGCTTCGGGCCGCCATCGAATCGCTGCGGGAGGTGCGGGCTGCCGTATCCGTCGGCGAGCCCGGCATCGACGTCGACGCCCTGGCGGACAGCCTTTCCGGCAAAATCCATGTCCAGGCGCTGGTCAGGGAAACCACCGACGTTTCCGCCGCTGTGGCCGGAGTGGCGGAAGCGGTCGAACAACGCCTTCAGGCCTTCCTTGAATCGTTGCGGAAGACAAGAATACCGCTGCCGGACAACGTCGAACGGTTGATAGAACTCGACGTCGGCGATCTTGCGGATCGCCTGTCCGCCAAAATCCAGGCCCAGGCATCCCGGGTGGACAGCGATGGCGCCGCCGTCGTGGATGCCGTGACCAAGATGGCTGAGGAGCTGGTGCGGGAACAGGACATCAACACCGCCAGGATTGACAGCCTGACGAATGAGATCCGGAATGCCGCCGCCGCCATAGCCAATCTCGAAGAATGGAGGGGAAGCCTTCCCGACCGGGTGGCGGACGAGATTGGCCGCACAGTGCAGGAGCGGATGGTCGGCCCGATATCCGGGGCGCTGGCCCGCCAGGCTCCGGCCATCCTTTCCGATCTCCAGGACAACAAGCTGGTGGACATCGTCTCCCGTTCGGTGCGGGAGGCGCAACGGCCGCTGCTTCGGGAAATCATCTCCGGCGGTCGGAACGGCGTCCCGGTCTGGCTCTTCGCCTCGGTCATCATTCCCCTGCTTCTGGTCCTGGGCTATCTGTTCCTGCCCGGCGAATTCGGCGCCGGTCATGAAACCGAGGCGCTGGCGAGGCTGGACGAGCGGCTGGCCGGCATGGAAGAGAACGGCCTTCCCCTTGCCCGGAACGAGAGCGAACTCCTCCGGAATTTGGACGATACGGTCATGGATTTGCACGCCCAGGCCATGGCCCATGCCCGGAACTCCGCCGCTTTGGAGGAACAGGTACGGAATCTGAACGCCAGGCTGGCGGAGAAAGATTTATTGGTGAACGAATACCGCGATACGCTTCAGCGCCAGATGCGGCTCCTCAATGCCTACCGGGCGCGCTTGACCCAACTGGGAGTGACGCCCGAAACGATTGCCGAATGAGCCGGGACGCGTACTGGCTCGAATCCATACGCCGCTTCTATCGGCAACTGGACGAGGCGCTGTACGCACGGGGGGAATCCTGCCGGCGTTGCGGCGAGTGTTGTCGTTTCGATCGAACCGGGCATGTCCTCTATGCCAGCCGGCTGGAACGCCTCTACCTTCTCCGAATTTCGCCTCGTCCCGAAGGCGGCGGCGACGGAGAAGGACTGATTGCCCGGGGGCTTCGATGTCCCTTCCAGGCTGGGAGCCGCTGCCTGGCGCGGGAAGGGCGGACGCTCGGCTGCCGGCTCCATTTCTGTTCCGGATTGGACGGCGACTTTTCGGAACGATGGCATCGACTGTTGAAACGCCTGCATGACGATTTGGGCCTGGCCTGGAGTTACGTTCCTCTTCTGCCCCTCGATCCGGAACCGGGCGGGGAATGGCAAGACGCGTCGGGATGAACGGGTTTATGGTAAGAAACCGCCTTCAGAATCACCCGTCTGGATTTCGCCCGGAAATTCAGGGCCTGCGGGGCATTGCCGTCCTGGCCGTATTGTTTTTCCACGCCGGATTCGACTGGGCGGGCGGCGGATATACCGGGGTGGACGTGTTTTTCGTCATTTCCGGCTTCCTCATCTTCGGCATCATCCGCCGCGATTATCAGACCGGACGTTTCCGGTTGGCG
>JAITKH010000091.1 GCA_031278535.1 Planctomycetota bacterium
GAATCGGCGTCTCGGCCGGTTACTCCTGGAATTTTTCAGGCGGGATAGGGCTTGATCTTGAAGGGTACGCCTGGCGTCCCTGGGATGAAAGCTACGACACCATCATCCAGGACGGGCGCCAGCATGGACTGGCCGCCGGCTTGACCCTGCCGGTGGATCGTCGCCTTACCTTTGTCGCCGGCGTTGACATCGAATGGCTGGAACTTGGTCCCCGCGCTGCCGCCGGGCGGCAATCGGCCGGGCATCAGGGCGGCTGGAATGTCAGGGGAAATTACGTTATTTGGCGTCGCGACGGCGCATTAATGGGATATGGTTTTCGGGACGAGACCCTATGGAACGAGCAATTGATACCAGTTGAACTCGGGATATTCGCTGATATGAACTGGCGGCGTTATGTCGCTCCAGAGGATTTCACCGTCATTGCTCCGACCAGGAAATCCCTTCAGCAACGCGTCGGATTGTTTTATTATCAGGCGATTACCCCGCATCTCGGGTTCAATTCCGAAGCCTATCTCGGGCGGGATCCCCGTCGCGGCATCGGTCCGGGGAAAATTTATGGCGTAAATCTTCGCCTGACGGCGGCAGTCAATTCCCATTTCCGTTTCTGGACGGGATGGGGGTATGAAAAGAACCGGAATGATTTAACCGCCGGGGGCGGGGATGCGGGAGGTTCCAATCCGGCAAGCGTCTGGTCTTTCGGGTTGAATTGTAATTTTTGAATGTTTGTGGAACTGCGAAAGAAATGCTCCCAATGAGGAAAGTACCCGGTGCCGGGATGTGGGAATCCATTGGGGAGGCAACACAATGCACTGCTTGAAATTTTTGATGCTTGCTTTGGTATTGTCACTCCCGGCGACTGGCTGCGCCAATAGATATCAACGAAATCACATGTCTGTCGGGCGGGATATGTCGGAGAGCATCCTCTTGGCGGTGATGCCGTTCCAAGGCGTATCGGAATCTCCGGGTTCCGGCCTCGTCGTTGCCGACATGATGGCAAACGAACTCTACGCGTTGGGCGGATACACCATTATTACTCCCGAAGTGGTTGCCGCTCGGGCCGCCCCTCGGGAAGGAGAAGTGCTCTCGCCGGAGGAAACGGGAAAAATGGTCGGCGCTCCCATGATCCTCACGGGACGGGTAACCGAATATACGTACAAGTCAGGCGTAGGCGAGCAACCGGCGGTTGGCATTACCGCTCGGCTCATTGAGGCCAGGACCGGCCGGGTACTGTGGAGCGCCTCTCGGGCGCGCACCGGCAACGCCGCCTGGTTCCAGGAAGATAGCTTGTCGCTTCTTGCCTCGCGCATCTGCCGCAGCCTCGCCCGATCCCTCAACGGCGAAGCGTTTGAATACGGCTGGAGCAATGAAGGCGAGGAATATACGGTTCAGATGTATCCTTTGGAAACGGATCGAAAGAAAAATCAACCGGCCAATAGCCCGGGACGGAGCGGTTCGAACTCGGCCGCATCCATTCGCATCCCCGAAGCTTCTGGTTACCGTCGCCCGGCCTATTCCTCTTCACCGGAGTTTCAGGCCGGAGGGTATCGACAGGAAGAACGGGAAATGCGTCAGCAATTACCGTTCCCGAGCGGATCGCCCCGCTCTGCGGAACGGGGAAAACAGGACGGCCGGCAATCCTACCTTTTTGTCCTGCCGTCGGGAAATCGCGGCCAGAGGTAATTCACCGCCAGATATCTTCCCCGTGCCGGAAAGGAAATCCAGGCGCGGGGATTGTCATTTACGGGAATAATCGTAGAGTTACAGGAAACAATATCGTGGCGTGACGGCCGACAAACCCGTCGTCGGAGTGATGCCGCGGTTTTCTGGTAAAATTTATCGCAATCAGGGGGACAAACAAGATATAATCAAGGCATTTATCATTCGCCTGAGAGAATCAAACAAATTCCGGCAAGTACTGGGGGGAGGAGCCGTGGCTGGATTGATAGTGGTGGCGTCGGATGTACCGGCAGCCGAGGACATCTGCCTCATGTTCCAGGCCTACGGTTACGAGGCCGCAATGCGAAATTATATGGAAGCCATCCTCCTCGGCGACCCTCTGGCGGTGATCCTTGCCTTGTTCAACCGGAAGCTCTTGGCCGACAAGCGGGCCGCCGATCTGCGCCAAGCTGGCTACCAGGGGGTCATCTTGGTTCTCGGACGCATATCGCCTGACATGGTGGTGAGGCAGCGTTTGGCCGAACAGAAGGCATGGTTCATGCCGGCCCTGAACGGTCCCGGCGATACGGTGGCGCGGGTCAGGCAACTTTTCGTCTGAGGAATGTCGTTATGCGAAAGCTTGACAAAAGCATGGTAAGCGGGCTTGCCGCCCTCTCGCTTGCGGTGGTGATGCTCAATCATCTGATTTTCAAGGACGCCATTCTTGAATGGAACCCCAGCCCTCTCTGGCTTATCGTCATCCTCATCCCGCTTCGGTATGGATCGCCCGCCGGAATCATTGCCGGCGTCACCGCCGCCGTCATCTACCTGACCGAGCTGGTTGCCCTCGGACACAATTTCCAGGAATTGATGCACATGAATCCGGCCATGCTTCTCATCCCCACGCTTTTCATCTTTGTCGGCATTTATACCGGGGAAACCAGGGAGCATCTTGGCCAGCGTTCGGAATTTTTCAAGAACGAAGTGGACAGGTTGAATGCGGTACTTGACTCGAACGAAACCATCCGCATGAACCTCGAACGCACGAACCTGGAATTCCAGAAACGGATAGCCGGGCAAACGAACACTCTGCTCGGCGTTCATGCCGATCTCAACCGTCTCAGTTCGGCCACCAGCGAGGAGGAATTATGGCAGCTTCTTACTGACATTGTCCAACGGGAAACCAAGGCGGAGAGTTGCGTCGTTTGGGAAATCGGCAAATCCGTCATAGTGGCCGTGACGGGGGCGGCTTTGGAGAGCGTCCCCCCGCTTGCCCATCTCGCCGCCCGCAAACGGAGGTTGACCACTCTGATCGACTGGGTCGAAAACTATGGCGATGCGGAAAAACCCGGGGCGGAAATCGCGGTCATCCTGTCGGACGATCCCGACAAGAAGCTCGTCCTGACCGCTTCAGGCGTGGGATTCGGCAATCTCAACCGCGCCGCAATTGTATTTTTCGACATGGCAGCCCAATGGGCGGGGGCGACGGCGGCCGAATTCCGCCGTCTCGACTCTCTTTT
>JAITKH010000164.1 GCA_031278535.1 Planctomycetota bacterium
GACATATGGCCGGGACGAAGTGGGGCCTCTGCCGTTATCTGAACATGAAGCATTTGTCCTCGCGCGAGGCGGAACAGCGAGAGGAAAGGCTTGCGCCGATATCTTCCGCGGTGGTATAATGCTCGCTCCCGAGCGGATTGTCCGGTCTTCACCGGGGAAAATATGTTTTTGCTAAGTTATTCGTTCTGTAAATTGTATCCAAACAGAGATCGACTTCAGACTGCCTCCTCAGAAATGCGCGAATTTTTCCGGGTCACATGCCTCTGTTATCGCTTTTCAAGCTTCGCAGATCAAGCCCATTCCTCACGTTGCAAAACTTCAGTCACAAGATTGGCTGTGCAATAGGCCATTCATCAATGAGCTTGATGGCTTTTTCAAATTCGGACAGCAGGATCAGTTCGGAAATTTTTGCCATACGCTCTTGCAACGGCTTTTCCAGAATCAGGCCGGACATACTGTCTATGAGCCTGTCAATGGCGTCGATGTCCCGCCTTTCCATGGCGGTGCGCAGTTCCGCAAGCATGGATTGCACAAAAGCCGTTGCCGGCTCCGCGCTGGAGGCCGATGCGTCGCACAGGGCGGCGCGGATATTTTCCACCAACAGGGTCAGATCGGCGCAAAAATGTTCCAGCCCTTCCCGAATCGCCGCAATGTCCCCTCTTTTTCCCGCCTCTTCCAGGCAGGCCGCCAAGCGGGCCGCCTCCTTCGCACCGATGCTAATCGAAGCGCTTTTGAGCGCATGCGTCTGCATGGTGAACGCCGGCACTTCTTCCATCTGTCCGGAGAATGCGCGCAAGACATCCAGCCGGCCGTCCACATCGCGGCAGTATGCACGCAACAGATCGAGATACCGTTTCTTCGATCCTCCGGTTTCGGCAATGCCCGCTTGCGCGTCCAACCCGGCGACGGCGAAACCCGGCATGGCGGAAACGACTGGCATCTGCTCCTCGGAGACCGGTTCGATGCGCTTTCCCGAAGGAATCCATTTGTTCATCATCTGGTTCAACTTTATGATTTCCACGGGTTTGGAGAGGTAATCGTCGAAACCGTTTTCCAGAAAGAACTCGCGCATGCCGGCCAAGGCGTTGGCGGTTAGGGCGATGACAGGCAGAGTTTTCAACCTGGGTTCCGGAAACGCGCGGATGGCCTTGAGCGTCTCCATGCCGTCCATGCCCGGCATCATGTGATCGAGCAGTACGAGATCGTAGGGATTGGAGCATATGCGGGCAATGGCGTCGTTTCCGTTGTCGCACAAATCCAGACGCATGCCGTATGGGGCGAGCAGCCCTTCCATAACTTTGAGGTTGGTCATGATGTCGTCCACAATCAACACGCGGGCTTCGGGCGCCCTGAAGCGGACAACCGGTTCCCGCGCACGGACGGAAATTTTTTCGAAATTGAGGATGTTGGCGATCGGAACGGCATATGCCGGCATCATGATGACGCCTCCATAGCGGGAAAGCGAAAGTTCTCCAGCGTCGGCCAGAAGCACGGCGGTCGTTTCCAGACCCAGACTGCCGATGCGCGTCTCCGTCTCGCGGATGAGACTGGAGTCCACAAAGGCAAACCTGTACTCCCCCCCGGCGAGCATTTTGAAAAAGGCCGCAGGACAGGGCGTGCTGTCCGCCTGAACCCCAAGACTTTTCAACGTCTTCACTACCGAATCGGCATAGAGCGGCCGCCTGTCGCACACCAGTGTCCGCTTGCCAACCGGATCGCGTACCACCGCCAGTTTTTCCGTATTGTCCAGAACAGTCTGCGGGATGGCGACCGTAAAGACGGATCCCTTTCCGTATACGCTTGAGACAGTGAGTGTGCCATTCATAGTCAGGCATAATTTTCTGGTGATGGCCAGCCCGAGGCCGGTACCTTCAATACCCTTGTTCCGTTCAGTGTCAAGCCGGACAAAGTTGCCGAACAGGTTGTCCATGTCGTTTTTCCGAATGCCGATGCCGCTGTCGGAAATCTCGATCCGCAGCAGGATGGAACGCCCTTCCGCGGGTTCGCCTGTCACGGCCAGCTGGATAAAACCTTCGTGGGTGTATTTGGCGGCGTTGCTAAGCAGGTTGGACATAATCTGGCGCAGGTGCAACTCGTCGCCCCTCATGTGGCTCGGAATGTCGGGGCTCACGTCGACAAGAAAGACGACGGGTTTTTCAAATACGCGCATCCGAATGATGTTGATCACGTTGTTGAGCAGGGAAGAGAAGGAATAGTCCGCGTTGGATATGTGCAAGGTTCCGGATTCGATCTGCGACAAGTCAAGAACGTCATTGATGATGGAGAGCAGATTCGAGCCGGCGGCGCGGATGTTCTGGACATATTCCATGGCGGTCGGATCGAGGTTCTCGCGCAGAGCCAGCTCGCTCATGCCGATAATGGCGTTCATCGGCGTGCGGATTTCATGGGTTATTCTTGCCACAAAGGTCGATTTCGCCCGGTTTGCTTCTTCCGCCTGATTTTTGGCCAGTTGCAGATCCGTAATGTCATGGAAAAATATCAGCGCGCCTTCGGGAACCTGTTCGGCGTTGAGCATGGGAGACACCTGGATCCTGTAGTGGGAGGGATTGCCGTTCATGCAGAAGTCTATTTTCCGGTTGACGCTTTCAACACGCTTGTTCGCGATGGCCAGTTGAAGCACGCACAGCAACTCTTCGATAGTGGGCTGGTCCACATAATGCTGGAAGACATCCACAAATTCGCGGTCGACGATCATGCCGAAATTCGATATTCCGAGATGGTTCAGGAATCGGTCGGAACAATAAACGAAACGCAGGTTCTGATCGATAAAGATGATGATGTTCTGGGAATGTTGCAGCAACAGGCTGAAAAATTTTTCCTGCTTTGATTTCTCCGCCATGATTTGGCTAAGTAGCTTGTCCCTGACCTTGCCATGAAGCCTGGATCGATCAAGGATGGATTGCACCGCCGCATATTTGCGATTGAGGGAACGGTATTCGCGCTGGAGCTGCTTGTTTGCCTCCTCAAGCAAGCGGACATTTTCTTCCAGATTTTCGGGCTCGCTCATTCGGGCACCTCCGGCGCAACCAGTGGCATACCGACGCACGATCCGGCGCATCCGGCATTCCGAATAGTGCGCATTACGCCCGGCTCGGGGAAATAACGCAGGCGATAATGGCATACTGATAGAATCGGTTGTGTTGGGTATTGTCGGACTGGCTGCGCCAGGAGCTCAATTCGCCTCCGGAATACGCGAAACAATACGGGGCCGCGACATCGCGCATGTGCTGATGCATCAATGCCATTTCGGCCAGGGGATCCGCAAGCGCCGAACTGCGGCTGATGCAGGAAAAGATCAGTCCGGCCCCGTTCGGAAGCGCGTTCGCGGAGGAGGGGGATGACATTTCCGGTGCGGTCGCGAAGAAAGCATGCTTCACCATGTGCGCGATTCTTGACACGGAATCAAGAACGTCGTCATTGTTGATCTCGCCAAAATTCATGGTGCCGCCCAGCGGTATAATGTCGCCGCAGATCAACGTGTTTCCGTCGACGCCAATGCAGGCAATCGTGTTATGCTTGCCTTCGGGGCTGGTAATGAGAAGGGGCATCACGCATAAAGCGTCGTGCCCGCCGTCAACGATGCCTAGTCGGCCTATGTAGTCGAGCGCCGGCAGGTTATTGATTTCGACGATCCGGTTGCGCTCCGCCTTTGTAATCAGCGCGTTTGTGCTCATCACCCGATCCCTCGGGAACCACTCTACAAAGAATCGGGTGTCGATATCGCCGGCGATCAGCAGCAGCGCAAGTCTGTCCCGGTAGCAGACTCCATTGTGGATGGTCATCGGCAGGTTGTTTTTCGTGGTTAAATCAAGAGCGACGGAACCAAACAGGGGAACGCCCCCCGAGGCGCCGTCCAAAGCCTCCACCACAGCCGTGCCTGCCAGGTTATCCAGCAAGGGCTGACAGGCGAGGATGAGGGACGGCGACGCGGCCAGGCGCGCCGACACCCGCCGGTACAGGGCGAACAGCTTCTCTTTCGCGCCGTTCAGGAGCGGTTCGGAAACGCCGGTTGCGAACCCGGCTGCGTCGCTGGTCAGAACCGCCAGTCCAAGCATGATCCCGCCTGTCGCTCGGGGCATGACAATCCCCTGGGTGGTACAGCCGATGGTTTCAAAAGGCAGGCGAGCGCACAAGGCACCGACGATTCCGGACTCGACAAAGGCTTGGTGGCAGAACAAGATGCCGACAGTATGGCGCAACAGATTCTTTTCAATATCCAACTGCCCGAGGATCCCTTCCACCGCCTTGTCCACATCGTCGACTTCAACGGTCTGGGCTGTCAACATATGCAATAGCATAAGCGTCTCTCGGGCTGTCGTCTGAAAGTTGCGACGTGCACATAAATCCCCGGATTGTCCGCAAGTCCTTATCGTTCTTGTGAACCCTTATGAATAAAAGTGTAAAAGTCCACATACTGCCAGCGGCCTGAAATTGTGATTTTCGCCCAGAGGGGTGTCGTTTTCATAATTCCAAGCCGCGACGAACACATCTTATTTTCAAGCAAACATTCCCCACTATCAAGAACAATCCACCGGCGGGTGGTTAAATTCCAGAATCTGCCGCCGCTCAGGGGATTTTTCCATAACACCATCCACTTCTGGCGGCGCTGGAACGGATGTTCAAATGTCAGTCAGGCAGTTTATTTAGGTATAATCGGAATTTTATAAATTTTCATTTCATATTGGCATTAAAAGAGATATATTCATAAATTCCCGGCGTGCCGCTTGGGTTTTCATTTTGTCGAACAGAAAATCCTTTTCCAAAACAGGCTCTTTACAAGCATTTTTGACGCAGCCAATAAAAAAGGAACACGAAGCATCCGTCGAATCCCGATGAAATATCAATTTATCTATCTGTATATAAATTGGTTATATATTTTGCAAAACTCCAGTTATGCCATTTTCAGATCAATCACTCCGCCAAGGCGGTTCGGCCGAGGGATTCCGTCCGTCGGCGTCACCGGGACGTTCAGGCGAAAACCACCATGGTGGCGGTTTGGTTGATCACCCCGATGTAGATTTCGCCGAAAGAGAAGAAGCCGGCGCTGGGAATACCGGCAAAGATATTCTGGTGCGCGTCAGCTGTGCCGTCCATGGCGATTTGTATTTTCCGGAGGATGCAGGTGACGTTGACGATGGCGGAAACGCTTCCCAATTCCCGGCGTTTCGCCTCCAGGGCGGATCGTGTGTCGCCGATAAGATCCTTGATCTCCGCCACCGTATAACGGATGTCCGGGATTGGCTTGGTATAGAGGCGAAGGGCGTCGGGATGGGAATATTGGGCGATGCTCCGGATGAAAGGTTCGCCGTTGGAGAACAGGGCGAGCGGATACCTGGTGAATAGTTCCGGAGACAGGCTCTCCTTCGGCACGCCAATGACGGTTGCGTATGCTTCTGCCGCCGGCCTGCCGTCGAATTCGAGGATGACGTTCCGATCCGCGTCGATTCTGGTCGCGACAAGCGTCTGATCGGTGGGAATGACGCTCTGGGTTTTGATGACGCCCCATTTGCCTTTAGGCTTCATGAGGGCGATCACTATGCCGTTGCGATAAACCCGTCCGTCCGCCCACACCAAAGTTTTTTCAAACTTTGCCTCGTCACCGGCCAGGCCTCCCAGCAACACTATGTCGGAAGAGTCGCCGATCCGCTCCACGATGGCTTCGTAGCTGGAGGCAAGGCCGTCGACAAGGATGAAGCCCAACCATTCGCGATGATTGAGCTGGCGCAGGTGCTGCCCCACCCGCGCCTCCAGACTGGCCACTGTCTTTTCAGCGATGGCCGAATCGTTATTGATGTCGCCAAGGGCGGTTATTTCGAGGGAATCAAGAGCGTCCGGAGAAAAGGCGAGACCAGCCACCCCTTCCTCCCTGGGGGCGCCATCCTGAAGTACGCCAGCTCCAGAACAGCCGAATGTCCTGGCGTCGGGAAAACGCTTTTTCGCCTCGTACGCCAGCGTTTGGCAGTCATACCCGGAAGGGGAGGCGAAGAACAACAGGGCGGCCACGGGGAAGCCGACCAAGTCCCTCTCCATTTTATCAATGGCGTCCATAGCGTTTTGTTTGGGATCTGCCGATGCGAAAATGGCGTTGGCGTTGCGAAACCACATGGGGACTCCTATTCACCCAGACGGCGCTCCCCCATCCTTTTCCCGTAACACTATTGAGGGAAACAATGCGATTTATGAACCCCTGTCATTTATAACTTTACCCATGTTTTTCGCTTTTGTCAAGTGGCAGGGCAATTTAATTCCTTTGGCATCTATCCGGTATAAGTTGATACTTCCTCCCGGGTCGATTCCGAGAATGAGGAAGGGGGAGTCATGCCGGAAGATGGTGCGGATGGAATCGGCGGAATTTGGGAAGGCCGGCCGTGACTTTTCGTCGCACGCACCGGGACAGGAGGCCGCATCTCCGGGTTATACCCATACCGAAGTGGTTTTCGGTTTATATGGTTCAAGCGATGGCCTGCGCTCGTTTTTCGTTTCCGGAAGCGATATGAAAGGTCAAGGATAAAAGTGAGCGCAGGTTGTC
>JAITKH010000174.1 GCA_031278535.1 Planctomycetota bacterium
AATCTCAGGCTTCTGTACAATATCCTTCCCGAGGCGGCGAAATATTTGGCGGAGAGGGATATTCAGGAAATCGCGCGTTCGACCGAGTTCAACAACCGGCCGGACGCCATCTGCGTATCCGGGCTCACAGCCGGGTCGGAAACAGACGCCCAAACTTTGCGGCTTGTCAAGGATGCGGTGAAGAAGACGCCGGTATTTTCCAATACCGGTTGCACCAAAGACAATATCAGGGCCCAACTCGCTATCGCCGACGGAGCCGTGGTGGCCACCACTTTCAAATATGACGGCATATTTGAAAACGCGGTCGATCCGGCCAGGGTCAAGGCGTTTATGAATGAGGTAGAACTGGTCAGGACGGGCATGCGCAGATCGGGCGGTTATGCCGCCGACGGCTTGAAATTGTGATTTTCCGCCAGGAGGGTACCGTTTTCACAATTCCGGTCCGCGATGAGTATATGAAAAGGCTCCAGCTCGTTCTGGAGCGATATCCTTTCAGCGTTGGGGTTGTTCGACTCCCAGTTCATTTTTCAGCATTTCCCTGGATGCGAACGGATATCCTCGACGAAGGCGAGGGTACCGGCCGCCACCCCTACCGGCAGGAGCAGGAGGCCGACAACAGGCACGGCGAAACACGCCTGCATGGCAAGGCCGAATCCGAGCGTTTTCCAGAAAAGGCGGCTCATCGCCAGCCACTTGGCGCGCAGCAGAAAGCAATGCCGCGCCATCGGGATATCGATAAAACCGAAACCGGCGAACCAGCCGCTCACCAGGAGCAGCGGGAGGAAGCCGATTCCCGGCAGCAGCAGCGCCGGCAGGGCTGGAAGGGTGAAAAGAATTTGCAGAAAAAGATTCAGGAGCGAATGGCCGGTGTTCCTGAGCGTCTGTCCGAACCCCGGGGAATGGACCGGTTCCCGCCCATTTCCTCCCTTCATAGAAACTTCCACCCGTTCCGACAACAGATCGTTGAAAGGCGAAGCCAAGACCATGCCGACGCTGGTGAAGGTGAAAAAAGCGACGGTCAGGACAAGGAGGGCGGCAACCAGTTTCATCAGCCAGTCCAGCCGGTTCAGGAGACCGGATATCCACCGTCCCGCCGGTCCCCAAAAATCCCAGGCGATTGGATCGAAGTTCCAGTTCCAGAGGATGGAGACAAACACTCCGAACGCCAGGACATAAAGAACCAGGTTGATGAGGAACGGCAGCGCCGCGTAACGCTTCACCCCGCGCCGGCCGAGGAGCAGGGCGGCGCCCCTGAAAGGCAAGTACAGGCCCGCGGCGAGATCGGCAAGCCTGGAAACGTTTCCGGATTCTTCTTCGAACCCCATGCCGGTTCAGTCCCTCGCCATGACCCGAAAATCCATGTCGTCGAAGGCGAAGATGCAGTCGGCCATTTCCAATGTGCAGAGATAGGCGAGATGTATGCAGTCGTTTTCGATCTGGCGCATCAATTCCCTCGCCCTGGCGGCATGGACGGTGATCCGGAGTTCCGAATAGCGCACCGCCTGGCCGGTCTCGATAAGGAAGCCCCAATCGGACGAAATGGCGAGGAATAGTTCCCGCACCGCCTGGTTGAGGGCACGGATGAGCAGGGGATGTTCGGTGGCGCGGTGTTTCGTCGCCAGGTCGGTCAGACGCTGGCCGAGACGGAACATGTGGCGGTATACCCAGCAGTTCGGCTGGTAGCTCCGGCCGTCCACCCAGGTTTGGAAATAATCCTTCTTGCCCCAGGAACTGGCGCCGGGAACCATGGCCTGGTGCGTCTTTTGTTCGCCCAGATATTCGGATGGCGTAACCGGCCGCACTTCCTGCTGGTCGTGAAGGAGCTTGCGGAACACCGATTCGATCCACATCGGTCCCTCTTCCCACCAATGTCCGAAGAGTTCGGCATCGTAGGCCGAGACGATCATGGATTTGCGGTTGGTGGCGCCGAGGACGTGGTTCGCCTTGACGCCCCGGTAATAGGTGAATTGACCGGCCTGTTCGTGGACGGTGCCTTCGGCCCACATGGGATTGTAATAATCCTTCTCGCCGAGGCTTCCGCCCTTCTTGGTGATGCGGTAGTATTTGATGGCGGTGTTGCGGCGGACGTTGGCCGTGTGGAAATATTCGGGAAGATAGTCCCAATCCGCCTCGTAGCCAAGATCGCGGTACCATTCCTTATAGTTCGGGTGGCCGGGATAGCCCGCCTCGCGGGACCAGACCGAGGCGCGGGTCTCCTCGTCGATGCCGAAAAAGGCAACGCCGGCAGGCGACACGACCGGGGCGTCGGTACCGAAGAAGGATCGGGTATCCCCCTCGGTGATGCCGTTCGAGTTGACCAGCGCCCACTTGATGCCGGCGTTGGCAAGGAAAGCGTCCATGCCGGGAGTGAAGGCGTTTTCGGGAAGCCAGAATCCCCGGGGGGGCCGCCCGAAGACGCGCTCGTATTGCTTGACGCCGGTGGCGATCTGGCCTCGGACCGACTCCCCCATATGCTTGAAAAGCGGCAGAATCATGTGGGTGGCGGCGCAGGTGATGACCTCGATCTTTCCCATGTCCTGAAAATCGCGGTATCCGCGGGTAAGGTCGCCCTCGTAGGCATCGAAGACGGTTTTGGCCGTCCAGAAGCGGTGTAGGATTTGTTCGATTGCGTTGTGCCAAGGCTTCCCCTTGGAGTTGTCGCGCTCGCGGGTGGCCAGGGAGATGCATTCGTCGATGTGCCGGGCGGCCCGTTTCTTCAGGAGCGGCGTCTGCATCATGGACAGGAGGGAGGGGGTGAGCGACAGGGTGATGCGGAAATCTACCTTGTCCCGCTCCAGCCGCCAGAACAGGTTCAGGAGCTGGGTATAGACCGACACCACCGCTTCGCAGAACCACTGTTCCTCCAACGGGACATCGTACTCGGGATGATGGATGAAGGGAAGATGCTGGTGGAGGATCAGGGCCCAGTATCCTTTTTCCTCCGGGGCATAGTGGGTCCGGTTTTTCCAATAGTTGTACTGGTTGAAACGCCATTCATGGGACGGCAGTTCCAGGAGGACGCTGTTCGGATCCACTTCGACCGTACGCCAGTCGGCGTATTTCTGGTTGGTGGTGCGCGACCCTTTCGGAGCGAAGGCCGAGTTCGAACGGGCCACCGTTTCGAAATAGCTGGTTCCGGCGGCCCGGTAGCCGATTTCGGCGATGTAATCGTTGTCGGGCTTGACCTTGATCCAATATTCGTTCTTGTCCGACAGCCAGTCGTCCACCTCGAAAGAGGAATGGGCGTTGGAGCCGTTGAAGACGATTCCCGTCACCTGGTAGATCCGAAGGATCAACCGGTTTTTCTTGAAAAAGTCCGCGCCGAAACGATCTCGGAGGCCTTTGCGGGTCTCCTCGCCGACTTCCCAAATCACGAACATCGTCTCGGGTTCGCGGGGAATCAGGTAGAGGTAGGTTTCGTTATACAGCGAGTCGAGAAACGGCACTTCCTTGAGCATTTCCAAGTTCGGCTTGACCCGCAGGCCCTCTTCGCCCGGGATGGGATCGCCGGGTTTCAGGCCGTCGTCCTCGGCCGGCAGGGCGGACCGCTGCACGCCGGTATTGGCCGAAACCCGCCCGGCGCCCCGGATCACCTCCGTCGGTGTGGATCCGCCTTCCGCCTCTCCGGCCGCTCCGGCGGAAGGGGATCCGGTACTCTCCGCGTCTCTGGACTCGCCGATCCCGGCGTCGATTTCCGGAAAAGGAAGGGACATGCCTTCAAGTTCCGG
>JAITKH010000212.1 GCA_031278535.1 Planctomycetota bacterium
GTCGGAGTCGGAACCCTGCAGGCGCCGCCGAAGGTGGTGGAGGATCCCGAGAGCGGCCGGCTCCAGGCGCCCGAC
This sequence comes from Planctomycetota bacterium, assembly GCA_031278535.1. Classification (GTDB taxonomy): domain Bacteria; phylum Planctomycetota; class SZUA-567; order SZUA-567; family SZUA-567; genus JAJBSZ01. The sequence goes on from JAITKH010000212.1 coordinate 76, forward strand.
GAGGAGCAAACGGCATACCGGGTGGTCTCCAATCCGGTCTACGCGCGAACAATCGCCGGGGAAATCATCGGTTCCGCCAACCAGACCGTTCCCATGGCCCGGACGAGAGGGTTCCGGAGAATCTACGACGTGAACCCGGCGGCGAAGAGCCTCGGATTCCTGGCCGGCGAGATGCTGCAGGATCAGGCGGCGAGGAAGCCGGGAGAAGTGTGGACGCTGGCTCCGGCCGGTTTCATTCCCGCCCGGCGAATCCACGGCAAGGCGCAGGCGGACGGCACCCCGGCGGTTGTGCGCGACTTCACCGCTCCCACGCCCGGCGAGGCGGTGGCGATGTGCTACAGAAAGTATGGCGGCGAATACCGGGACGGTGACGGGAAGGCGATCAAGGACGCCGGGCAGAAAATCCCCAGGCTCTATGGAGAAAAGGACGAGCGTTTCTCCATCGGATTCCACCGGTTCGGCCCCGACTCCGACAGGGAGCTCGGCCGGGATCACTATGAAATAGTTTCCCTTGGCGTGGCCGGATTCAATCCCTACCGCACCGACGACAGCGGTTCGTTCGTCGCCCTGGAACAGGAGGGGGATTCGAAGATCTACAAGACCGGATTCAAGTATGACGCGGACGATCTCCAGGCGGAGAACGCCGCTCCGACCTTCGTCTTTGACAGGCCGATCGACGGCGCCGGCACCATGGTGGTCAACGGCAATCTCCTGGTTCGTTCCCGCTTCGCCTATTACGGGACCCTGGTGGTGCTGGGAGACGTGATTGTCGAACCTTTCCCGAGAAAGAACGTGCCGGTGTACGGCGCTTCCGGAAATCCCGTGGACGCTTCGGGCAACTCGCTGATCCGCTCCGGCGGAAACTGGTATTACCGTTGGACCAACGTCAGGAATCCCCGGGACGCCCGCCTGTCGCGGTATTACCTCGACTATGAGGGAATGCCGGTAAAGGATGCCAATGGCAATCCCAAAACGGTGGAACCGCTGGTGGAGGATGTGTACGACGGCGAGTTCATCGTCCAGGGCAACCTGATACTGAAAGGAAGGCTGATCAACAGGACGGTCGAGAAGGCGGGCGGGGACGCGCAAAAACCGGTTCCGGCGGGCATAACGGCCAGCGCCTTCCCGAATGCGCCGGACGCGGCCTATGCCTCGCTTTCCGCTGCCGTTTTCCCCGGTGGAGACGGCGACGGAAGATTCGGCAGCCAAGTGGCGGCCGGCCCGGGGCCCGACTCCGGCTCCGGACCGGCTCCCGAGACGGTGACCGGGCGGGTAAGCCTGTTCTGGAGCGCCAAGGCTATCATGGACACGGCCAGCCTCTGGAGCGAGAACAAAACCAGGTACGACCGCCTGTACTGGAATGTCTCCTCCAGCACCATACCGGTCGATTCACTCTGGAATGGCGTGCCCGATATCGGCGTCGACGCGAAAGACGGGGAATAGGCGGCGGAAGGCGAGTGGCGGGAACGGGCCGGAGGCGGTTTCCCGGCCCGTTCTGGAAACCATGAAGCCTTTTTATGTACTTGTCGCGGGGTGGAATTGTGAAAACTATTCCTCCAGGGCGAAATTACAATTTCAAGCCGCCGGCAGCATATGTTAGGATTTCCTTTTCCGAATCCCTCGTTCCCCATCCTGACCGGAGCATTCCGCCTGACCAGCCTTATGCCGGCTCCCATGGCTCGAAGAAATTTCGAGCATGGGGGAAGGCAGAATTTTCCAAGCGCAGTCGCCTGATCTTCGAAGCGTTTCGCGAAACCAGCGGAGACGCCCATGCCGGATTGCCGCGCGTCTTTGCGGCGAAACGATTTGCATGCGGGGAAAACGGACCCGGTTATTCCGAAAGAGGACCGCCTCGCGAATCTCCGACGCCGGCTCAGCCAGGGATTCCGACGCCGCTTCCTCGCAACTCGCCAATCCGCCCAGGCTCATCGGGCACCCGAACACTGCATCCGGCACCTCCAGCGCCGAACGTCTCGACAGATGGAAAGCGCCGGTCAACAACGACGCCAACGCCGTCAGATTCGGACCAAACATCCCCTTGCCAACCGCCTCCGAAGACCGGGCGGTCGTCAACTCCCCGCGGGCACAATGAAGGGAATGGAAACGATGCTCCGTCACCATCGGCGCCAGGGGCGGAATCTCCCACGCCCGATACCGGGCCGGATTCGCATCCTCCCCGGACAACGGCTTGCCGCAACGACGGCAGACCCCCGGCTTGTGCTCCACCGCTTCCGAGACCTTGTCGCCCGCCAGGAACTTCCGGACTACCCTTCATGATCCGGCTGACCACCGCGCCTTCTTCCTGGCCCCGCTTTCGGCTTGGCCGGAGGAACCTCAGGACCATCCGACGACGGAGGCTTGGATGAATTCCGCGAATCCATCCCCAGGCGCCGCAATACGCTTCTCCTGCGAAAGAATGATAGCTATCAACTCCGCTTTCGAAAGCGTATCCAAAAACTCGCGTGTCAACACCAGACCGTCCGCCATACTCCACCATCATGCGTCAACTCCCACCGAATGGCAACTCAATCGGCTAAAATGAGCAGTGAACGCTTACGAATTGTCAACGGGCTGTTAGTCTTCGCTGGTGATCTGGTTTTCGAAACGCAATTTTGAGTTGATGAAGGTCAGGGTAACGGTTCCAGTCGGCCCGTTCCGCTGTTTGGCGACAATCACTTCGGCGTCTCCGGACTTTTCGGCCGTTTTGTCGCTGTAATAGTCCGGCCGGTGCAGCATGAGCACTACGTCGGCATCCTGTTCGATCGCTCCGGATTCGCGCAGGTCGGAAAGGATGGGCCTGGGATCCTGCCGCCCCTCGGGCCTCCTGGACAACTGCGACAGGGCGATGACGGGAATGTGGATTTCCTTGGCCAGCGCCTTGAGCCCCCGGGAAATTTCCGACACTTCCTGTTCCCGGCTCCGACCCCTGGCCAGGCTGGAGGCGGTCATTAACTGCAGATAGTCAATCACGACCAGGACAATCTTATGGCGCGACAGAAGCATCCTGACCTTGCCGCGCAGTTCGGAAAGGGACAGGGCCGGCGTCTCATCCACCCAGAGCGGCGCCTCGAACAAATCCTCCGAGGCCGCACCCAGGCTGACTTGATCCTCCTTGGTCAGGATGAAATTACGGAGCTTCTGGCCATCCACCCTGGCATGGCAGGCCAGGAGGTTGCGGGCGATGTTTTCCGCCGACATCTCCAGCGTGAAAAACGCCGCCGGCAGTTTCGACCGCACCGACACGTTCCGGACCAGGTTCATGGCGAAAGTCGACTTCCCCATGGACGGGCGGCCGGCAATGATGATCAATTCGTCGGCGTGCAGTCCGGTCAACATCCGATCCAGATCGATGAAGCCCGTGGAAAGGCCGTTCACCGTCCCCCTGTCATCCTGGAATTGCTTTTGAAACCGGTCGATGTTGTCCCAGGTGAGGTGGACCGCATCCTTCAGGGGCATGATCCGGCCGTGAAAGCCGCCGGCGGTTATGGCCTGGATGCCGGCTTCCACCTTTTCCAGAAGTTCGGGAAGGCGCGAACCGCCGGGAGTCGTGGCTTCCGAAAGCGACGCGTGCAGGGTCTGGATTAGCCGGCGCCGCGCCGAGAGATCCCGCACGATGTCGGCGTAATGCTCGGCGTTGGCCCCGGAAAAGAAGGCGCCAGTCGCGGCCATGAGGCCGGCCGCCCCGCCCACGGCCTCAAGGCGGCCGGTCTCATGGAGTTCGTTGCGCAGGAGCACCAGGTCGATGGTCCTTCCGCGTTTTCTCAACTCCAGCATGGCAGTGAAAATTATGGCATGGCTGGAGATAAAAAAATCTTCGGGGTTTATTCTGCCTTCGATGAGGTTGAATTGGTCGGGAGAGATGATCAGCCCGCTTAAAAGCGCCTGTTCGGCTTCAATGTTGTGGGGATTGGCGCCGCCCCGCCAGAGCGCCGCGTCCTGGAGATCGGGGAACTCCTCCGGTTTCGGCGATTCCCCCTCGTCCGCCACGGCCGTCATTTGCCGCCCTTCGCGCGCCCCGGCTGCCGCTCCATACGCATCCTTTCGAAGGCGCAACCGGTCTCGAAAACCATGTCGCGGGGAATGACCCGGCATACCTGCAAGGTTCCGACCAGGTCCCCGCGAGAGCCTCCGCCGTCAATCATCCGCGCCAGAATGACGTCGTTCTTTTCCAGTTTTTTGTCCAGCCGCATCTGGCAGCCCCCCTGGCTCAGGTCCGTCACCCTGGCCAGGGACATCATCTCGCTGTCGCGCGGCTGGTAATACGCCAGCATATCGCATTTGTACCGGCGGAAACGCCGGCGGTTGGCCCCTCCCTTGTCAGGCTGGCGGGCCATGAACATGACGCCAACTTCGAAATCGCCGTTTTCCAGCCGGATACTCCGGCGGATTTCGCCGGTATTTTGCAACACCCTCGCCATCGACGGTGGAAGAGGGATGTTCCAGTCGAACTGGAGGATCTGCCCCTTGTGTACCGGGCGGCTGGTGGTGAAGCGGATACCGCTGTTGGAAAAGTCTATGATCCTGGCTTCGTACCGGGCGTCGTCGCGAGCCATGGTGTAGTACACGGTCAATGCGACCTTCTTCCGCTCATGGCTCCTGACTCTGCCCATACGCTCGTTCTTATGATGGAATTCCTTGAGAGCGGCAAGAAGACGCTTGACGTTTTCAATGGGGTCGGGCGACAAGGTTGCGACTATGGCCGAATTTTTTTCGTTTTCGATGGAAGCGGCATGCCCTTCCAACGCTATGTTGTCGTTCTGCAAAAAATCCGTGTCAACGCCCCGGCGTAGACAATCGCGACAGACAAGGATCCAACGATCATCCTGGTTTCGAACCAGTTCTATCTGGGAAGGATTGTCGTAGTACTTTCCACAAGCCCCACATTTCGGCATGAAAAACAGTCAATCCGCGTCCGGTGCTATTGACGGGTCATCGAAACCAGCTCCCGCTCGTTGACATAGCCGTATCCCGAAGGCAACGGCTGGGTGGTGGACACGCGAGAGCGGACGGAAGTACTCTGGGGGGCGGCGGCTGTCGTCGAGGCGGGGGAAGGCTGAACCGGCGCCTGGGTTTGGTTCTTGGTTGAGGATGATGGACGGCTTGAGGCGCTCTCATATCCTTCGTTGCATCCGGCCAGGAAAAGAAGCGAAGTCAACGGAAGAAGAAGCAGGATCGTTTTTAACATGGTTTTTACCTTTCGCGATAATGCCGGACATTATCCGCTTGCACAGCGAAGTGACCTAAAAGAATTATCGGCCTTTCTGGCGATTAGTCAACTTTTTTTTTGCCGATTCGACTTTCCCTTTGCTTTCTCCCGGAGAACGAATACGATAAGCGTTGGAGGCAACGGCAGGCAACCGGAGTTCCCCATGGAAATGGAAGAAGCTTTTCGATTGGCGCAGCTTCATACCCGATTCATCAAGGTTCGGAAAAACCTTCTGTACACTTTCGGGCCGACGAAGCTTCCCTATGTCTGCCTGTCCCAATCGGGTGACAACTTGGACTTTGTGATGATCCGCCGGGGGGAAGTCACGGCGGACAAGCCGCAAATCGCGTTGCCCGGAGAACATTTCTCCTTCGAAGGGTTCGATGGGCCGGAACCGGGCGAAGACGAGGAAATGGCAATCATGCTGGCCAGGAGAATCAGCATGCCGCCTTCGAAATACATCAACAAGCATGGCGTCGCCGTGAAGGAGAAGGCCGTTCTTTCCGACGCAATCGATCAAGTGATCAAACGGCTGGAAGACGACAACGACGTCCGTACCGGGGTCATTTCGGCGCCGGACCAGGTCTGGGGACTGTCCGTCCTGCTCTATGCGGGAAGTCAGGTGGCGCGTTCCGCCCCCGCTAATGTTCAGGAACATATTGAGCATCTGCGTTTCCAGAACGGCGGATAGTGAGGAACAGCCGGGGAAAAGAGAGGAACCATTCATGCCGGAAAACGCCAACGCGGGCCTCAAGCCGAACTTTTTGCAATTCATCAGCGGATTTGGCGTACAGGCGCTGGTCCACTTGGGCCGGATGCCCAATCCCCAATCTGGAGAAACGCGTCTCGATATGCCCAACGCTAAATATTCCATAGATTTGCTTGGCATCCTCCAGGAAAAGACCAAGGGCAATCTCACGCCGGAAGAAGACAGATACCTTGCCGACATTCTTCGGGACCTACGCCTGATCTATGTGGAAGCGGCCAACCAAGCCGGAAAAGAAAAAGACAAAAAGGGGGAAGCCTCCTCCTCGGAAGAAGAAAAAGAAAGCCGGCCTCCGGTTCAGACGCCGACGGCATGAAGGATGGCCCGGTCCTTGTTGGAAAGAATGTTGGTCACGCGTACGCAGAAATAGTCGTTCAGAACCAGGATCTCTCCCGCCGCCACCAGGCGATCATTGATATATATGTCCACAGGCGCGCCGGCATCCTTGTCGAGCTGGATGATGGAGCCTTCCCTGAGGCGGAGAATGTCCTCCACCGAGAGCATGGTACGGCCCAATTCAATCTTTACGACCAACTCCACGTCGTACAGCATGCTGATGCTGGCCGGATCGGCGGGAGGAGCCTTCGGCGACAGGTTTTCCAACGCCACTTTTCTGGCTGGACCGTGCCGGGCCTCCTCCTCGGCCCCAAGGCCGCTGCCCGTCAGAAGCGCGTCGATGTCCTCCTGGCTCATTTCGTCAGCCATGCCGTTTTTCCTTTCGTCGGGCGCCCTTCCGCCGAACGATTCCGGCGGCCCGTCACATGAGGGTCCATGACGGCAGGAGAACGTCGGTGACCCGCCGCCGCGAAATCTCCACGGGAATTTTCAACGCTTCGAAGTCGTATTTTTCAAGTTCGTTGTTAATAAAGCGCATGAGTTCGGCCTTGACCAGATCCGGCCCCCGTTCCCCTATCAGGTTGGTGAAGGACTGGCCGGTCAGGAAGAGGTTCAGGTGATCCCGGATCTTGCTTTCGAGTTGGGTGACGACAGTGCGGAATATCTCGATCTGGGACAGGGTCGGCCGCGACGCCCCCGGCCGTTTCTCTTCCGGCAGGTAATGCAATTCCAGCACCATGTTGAAATTGAGCGGCCGGAGATCCCCGCCCGGTCCCGGCACGGTTGCGGAAAAATTGTTGAACTCGACCCGGCTCTGGAGAATGGCCGGATCCTCCAGGAATGCCTTTTCCCGCTCCGGACCGGCCGTTTCGCCCGACTCGCGGACTACCATCAAGGTTATCCAGAAGGCGGCCTGGAGCAGGGAAACGGCGATGACGATAATCCAGCCCTTGACGCCGCCCAGAAGGCTCCTGGAAAGCGCCGTCGCCGGCGCCTCTTCCGCCTTGGAATTTTCGGGATTCGCGTCAGCCATGGTACAGCCTTTCCGCCTCGATGCCGCCGGGACGGCCTTTCAGGACATTTGCCTTATGAAGGCCGGCAGCAGGACCTCGGTGACCCGCCGGCGACCCAGTTCGGGCCGCACCTTCTTGCCGAAATCGAGGACAGCGAGAATGCCGTTCACGTAGTCGCGCAGATCCTCGGCTATCGCCTTGTGCGCTGCGGCCGTGCCGTATTCCTCAACGGACAGGTTCCGGATCGCCGACGCCGCCCGGCTGCGGATAGCCGACTCCATATCGGCGACGGCGGCGGCGAACATCTCCATTTCTTCGGGCGTCGGGCGTTGCGCCCCCTCCACCCTTTCGGCCGGCAGTTGCCCCAGAATCAGCGCCACATCCATAAAGACGACCAGCTTTTTCCCGCCCCGGAGATGCACGATCTGGTAAACGCCGTCAACCCGAACTTCCCTGCCCAGCATATCGGCCGCGAGATCGCGCACTACCGCCTCCGACACCGCCGCCGCTGGCCTGGCCCGCGACCGGAGCGCCATGAGGATTGAGGCGAAAAGGGCCTGGGACACCGTGAGGGCGATCAACATCAGCCAGCCGCGCCTGCCGGACATCCAATCCCGGATCGGCGTACGGTTCTCCGTCCGTTCGTCCGTGAGCCCGATTACATCGGCGGGGCCACCTTCCTCTTCCCCGTCTTCCTCCGGTTCGTCGTCGTTGAAATAGTCGTCCTCGGCCATTATGCCCCTGTTCTTCGGCTTATTCCACGACTCCCGTCACCGCTTCGGTCATGATGATTTCGACCCGCCGGTTGAGGGACTGGTTCGTCGCGTCCCTCGGTTCGTTGTCGGCGGCGCTAATCAGGCGGAAACGCTTTTCCTCGATTCCGCACTCGTCCACCAAATGGCGCATCACCGAATAGGCGCGGGCATACCCGAGTTCCCACAGATTCTGGGTGGGGTCTGTAGCCTGGCCGGTGTTCCCTTTCACTTCGATCCGGTTGCGGAAGCCGCGCAGGTTGGGGGCGACGTCAGCCTGGAGAAGCCGCTTCCCCTTGGCCGACAATTCGGCCGATCCGGACCGGAACAGATCCTCCCCTCCTATTATAATCTTTTGCCTGTCATTTTCCACCAGGGTCATGACTTCGGAACGTTTTCCCGGCGGTCCGCGCCTGAGAATGTTGGCTTCCTCCTGGCTGGTGCGCTGGGGAGTCATCACCGGCCGGAGTGGGCTGGCGTTGAAGGGAAGGACGCCGACTTGGCGCATGAAGGCCTGCATGGTGGCCTGGATGCGCGGCTTCTTCGGTTCGGACATGGTGAAGAGGAGGACGAAAAAGGTGAGCATCAGGGTCATCATATCGGAAAAAGAGGTAAGGGCAGAAAATTCCGCTATCGACGGACCGCCGCCGCCACCCGATTTCTTTTTTCTCGCCATGCCGCATTTTCCCTTTCCGGCACCGCCAGGATCGGTCAGCCGTCAGACATCCTTGCCGAAATTGCGGTCGGCCGGCGCCAGGAAGATTTTCAGCTTCTGCTCGACAATGCGCGGATTGTCGCCGGCCTGTATGGACATAACTCCTTTAAGGATAATGGTCTTTGTTGCCATTTCCTCTCCGTTCCGGACGCCTAGCTTGTCGCAGATAGGACCGACCATGAGGGAGGCGATCAGGGATCCATAGAAGGTGGTAATCAGCGCCACCGCCATCCCTTGGGTGAGGGCGGACGGATCATCCACCCCGCCCTTGAGCATCTGGATGAGGCCGATGACCGTTCCGAGCGCCCCCCAGGTCGGGCCACCGCCGCGGAACATGTCCCACGCCGACTTGGCATCGGCATGCCTGGCTTCAATATTGTCGAGATCCGTTTCCATGATGTCCTGGATCAGTTCCGGATCGGTGCCGTCCACGGCCAATTGCAAACCCTGGCGCATGAAGGGATCGGGAATCTGCTCCAGGACGTTCTCCAGGGCCAGGATGCCGTCCCGACGGGCTACCTCCGAAAATTCCACCATTTTCTTGATGATTTCGACAGGATCGTCCTTGCTTTGGCGGAGGATGATCGGGCCGCTCTTGGGCATGGTTTTCAATGTACTCATGGCCAGGGAAATAAGAAGCCCGGCGCCGCAGCCGCCGAAGACGATGCCTATCGACGGAATGTCGATGAAGGGCCCGACCTGCCATTGCATGCCCACGCCGACAACACAGAACGTGCCGATGACGAATCCGGCGAGTGTCCCTATGTCCATGGCGCCTCCAGCTTCCTGCCGTTCCACAAAGTCTCAATCTTCGCTTGAGATTTTGTGGAACGCTCCCGGTTCATCCAATTTCCGCCTTTGGGAAAGTGAATCCCCCTTCGGTATTGGATGCCGATTCCGGAACAAACGGACCTCGGCACTCGTAAAATTGGCTTTTTAGGCCGCTATCCTGGCTCCGGGAGAAACCGTGTCTCCCTGGCGTAGGCGATGGCAAGGCCGACCACCTGATCGGCGGTCTCCCCGACCAACACTTTTTCCCCGTCCCGCAACGTGATGATGGTATCCGGAAGCTCCTCGACGAACTTGATAAGCTCCGCATTCAAAACAAACGGGTTGCCGTTCCTGCGGGTCAACCTGATCATACCCCCCCCTCCCCTTCCTCCCGCCGCACGCGCCGGTCGAAACACACCCTGTTTATCGGCCGTCCGGACGGGAAACTTTGCCGTTTCGCCCATCTGGCGCCTGACGCCGGCAATTCCGGTCGCGGGCCGAAAAAATTTATCAACTACAACCGTATATTTCTCCGACCCTTGAGATAATCGAGAGGAAAAACTATTTTCGGCCTCTTGACAATCTTTTCCGAAACGCATAAAACAGGCGGTACAAAACACAAGATATTGACAGGTGTTTCACGTTGCTTACCATATATGGGACGATACTCGCGAAGGAAAGGATGGCGGCAAATGCAGATGGGAGAATTTTATGATCAGATTGAGGCGCATCCCGATCTGGAAGGGGTGGGGATTGATCAATGCCAGGAAAAACAGCCCGGGTTGGTTGTCAGGCATAACCGGTCTGGCCTGTTGACCCGCTTACCATTGGCTGTGATCGAGACGGCCGACTGGAAAACGCTGGAGGATGTCTTGATTGGGCGGCGCGAGCCGCAGGTACTGCAGCACATGACCCGGGTGGTTGGTTATTTCAGCCGTATCGAAAACTGGAACAAGTCGAAGATTGGCGAACTGAAGGATCGCCACAAGGGCGATTACGCCGTTGCCGGCTGAATCCGATCCCGCTTTCCTGTTGCCTGGCACCTTGCTCCGCAGGGTGTCAGTTCTTTGGGTACGCCGGGCAGGACGTAAGCTGTCCCGGGTGTTCCAGCACTGGTTACTGTCCATCCAAAATAACAGCAACGGCCAATGCACACGATTATTTTTCACGCCTTTCTTTATAACCTATTGATCATACAAAAGTAATTATGAAACCAAACATGATAATAACTTATAAACGCCTAGTGGTCTGTACAGTCTCAATCCTTACAAATTCTGAAGTCCGTTTGTTCCGGGATTAACCTCTGATGCCGAAGGGGAATTCACTTCCCCGTAGGCAGAAACCGGATAAACCGGGGGCGCTCCCCGTAAAGTCTCAATCAAAGATTGAGACTTTACGGAA
>JAITKH010000260.1 GCA_031278535.1 Planctomycetota bacterium
CATTTCCAATTTTTACATATCCAAGGTCTTCACTACACGGACTTGCAAAAATCCCCATATTGATAGACAAGGACTTGTATGGATCAACATGGCAAATTTCACTCGAAAAACCGCAAAAAATATTTTTGCTGGGGGACTTGGGCTAGTGCTCCGAAAAGACTCAATCCATGGATGGCGAAGTCCGTCTGCTCCGGAATCGACCTCCATTGCCCCCGGGGAATTCACTTTCCCGCAGGCTGTTATCGGATAAACCGGGGCGCTCCCCGCACGGTCTCAATCTTTGATTGAGACCGTGCGGAACAACAGCCATGGCCATGCCAGCATATGCCGAATCGCGGGGCGGAATCGTGAAACCGGTCTCCCTGGACTGAAAATCACGATCTCGCGTCGCCGGCAGTATAACAAAATGATGGTTTTTGTCAACCTTTACCAAAGCGTACACAATTGGGCCAGGCAACGTTCCCGCGCGTAACGAACAAGCTCCGACGCGGCAACGGCAACGGTAATTACGGCATAATATATTGTAAAATATTGTATTATAAAAAACGCGCGACGCCGTGACGGCGGACGGGACGCCGAAAAAATGAAATTGGATGTTTTTTATTGACTTATTTGTCGTACAACATTAGAATCATGGGCCTCTGGAAGGAACAATTTTCTACACTCCCTTTTGGAAGGAGAAGCCGATGAAGCAACTTGCCGCATTTGCCATGGCCCTGCTGTTCGTTTTTGCCGCGAACGCGCCGGCGGGCCAGTACACCATCAAGCTCGCCTACACGCCGGGCAATCTCCCCGCCGCCGACAGTCCTGACATCATGTATGCGGAAGTTTTCAAAAAAGAAGTGGAAGATCGCACCAACGGCGCATTCAAGGTCACCCTGTACCCTTCCGGCCAGTTGGGCAACGCGGCCGAATCGGTGCAGGGAGTCATCGGCGGCTATATCGACATGTCGATTATCGATTCCAGCCTGCTGAACAACATGTATGAGTCCGGCCAGGTTCTTTCCGCGCCCGGCATGTTCGCCTCGCCCGAAGAATGCGATGCCATCCTCGCCGGCGACTGGGGTGCGAACTACGCCGCGAACGTCAAAAAGATCACCGGCATCCACATTCTCAACATGCATTGCAAAGGCTTTCGCAACTTCACGACCAGCAACAAGGAACTGAAGGTGGCCGCCGACGCCAGGGGCGTCACTTTCCGGGTCATGGAGAATCCCGTTTCCATCAGGATGGTCGAGGCGCTTGGCGCCAAGGCGGTTCCCATGCCCGGATCCGAAATGTACCTCGCCATGCGCAACGGCGTCGTCGACGGCCAGGAAAACCCCGTCCTCAACATCATCCAGGACAAGACCTACGAAGTGCAGAAATATCTCGTCCTCGACGGCCATATGGCAGGCATCATGGCCTATATACTCAACGGTGCGCTTTACGACTCCCTTCCCGCCGGCATTCGCGAAGCAGTCGACAAGGCTGCGGACAGTGCGATGGCAGAGGCCAAAAAAGTGGTTGCTGCCAAAAACGGCGCGGGGGTGCAGATTCTCCGCGACCACGGCATGATCGTCTACGAACCCACCGGAACGGAACTCGCCGAATGGCATTCCGTCGTCTACGAACCCACCCAGCGGCATATCCGCTCCGTCCTGGGCGACAAGGCTGTCGACGATCTCGTCGAAGCCATCAGGAAATATCGCAAGTAATCCGCCCCGGGCAGGGCGCGGGCGGCCGCCACGCGCCCTGTTCCCCGCCAGCGGCATGGAGAAGCCGGTGAACATCCTCTATCACGCCATGGACAGGCTGTCCAATGCCGTCAACCGGTTGCTGGGCGTCATTGCGGGCGTTCTGATCGCGCTGTGTACGGCCGCACTGTTGTTCCAGGTGCTGTATCGTTTCGTGATTGTGAAGTTTTTCTCCTTTTCCTTTCCCTTCACCGAAGAGTTTGCCCGCTATGCCCTGATTTGGGCGTCATACCTTTGCCTGGGCATGTGCCTGAAGGAAGGTTCGCAATCGTCGGTGAATTTCCTGTACGACCGGTTGCGAGGCGGACCCAGGCTGGCTCTCTATTGCGTCACCCGCTTTTTTGTCGTGATCTTCCTCGTCGTCGCCGTGTACTACGGCGCCGTCATTGTCGGCAACAACAGTTTTTTCAAATCGACGACCCTGCGGATTCCCGGATTCTATCTCTTTAGCGCACCCGTGGCGGGTTGCGCCCTCATGATATACGAGGTGATTACCGAACTGCTGGGGGTTCTCTGCGGCGAACTGGAACCATTCGCGGCCGGCCAATTCGGCCATGACGCCGAAAGGGAGGATGGCGGTCTCGTCGACAGCCCTCCCGGCGGCGGCGTGAAGGCCGAAACGGAAACGTCGAAAAAATGACGCCGTTTTTCCGGACAAGGCGTTTCTGGAGGATCTAATGGCGTTGGCCTTGTTATTGGGATTCCTGACGCTGATAGTGCTGGGCGTTCCCGTCAGCTTCGCCATGGGGTGCGTCACCATTGCCGGGTTTCTCGGCACCGGCGGCAGCATGATGATCATTGCCCAGAAGTTGTTTTCCGGCGTGGACAACTTCACCTACCTCTGCATTCCCCTCTACGTTCTCGCCAGCGAAATCATGGCAAGCGGCAGGCTGACGGAGAAAATCGTCCACTTTTGCGACAATCTCGTCGGCCACGTCACCGGCGGCCTCGCCCACGTCAACGTCATGGCCAGCATGCTGTTTGCGGGCATCTCCGGCTCGGCCACCGCCGACGCCAGCGGGCTCGGCCGCATTGAAATCGACATCATGGACAAGGCGGGCTATCCCCGCGACTATGCCGGGGCGGTCACCGCGGCGTCCGCGATTATCGGTCCGATCATTCCGCCGTCGGGGATCATGATCATCTATGCCGTGGTGG
>JAITKH010000281.1 GCA_031278535.1 Planctomycetota bacterium
CAACCGCTTTCATTGCCTGGATATGGTACTCGGCGATCATTCCGGCGCCGGCAATCCCGAAACGCAATTCATTAGTCATGGCGTTCTCCTTCGCGCGTCCGTTCCGCTGGTATTTCGCAAAGTCTCAATCTTTGATTGAGACTTTGCGACGCCCCCGGTTCATCCGGTTTCCGTTTCCGGCGAGACGAATTCCCTTCGGCGCCGGAAGCCGATTCCGGAATAAACGGATCCCGGCATTCGTAAGGGCGGCCCTTTCAGGCCGCCAGTTCACAATTCGTCGAAAAAGTCGTTGTCCAGGCTTTTCAATTCATAAATCCTGCCGGCGTCGGGTTGGACGCCGATGTCGTTCTCAATCATCAACTCCCCCAGTTCCGTCCTGTCCACCAACACCACGTGCTTCTGCGACTGCCGAGCCGTCCTCTTCGCTTCCAGGGAAAAGCCGCCGGTAGTGATGAAAACACCCTTTCCCACCCCTTCGGAATCCATGAGCCCCAGGAATCCCTGGATGCGCGGCGGATCGACCCGGCCCACGCGTCCGTCCGGCCAGGCCTGGATGTGGACGCAATCCAGTTTCAGCCGATCCTGATACACGACGCCATTCACCCCGCCGGCGATAGTCTGGCCTGAAAAACCGCCGTTGCCATAACCCAACTGTCCCATCAGGCGGACAATCAGCGTTTCGAACCCGCCGGCGTCGAGGCGATCAATCCGTTCCAGCAATTCGTCGCGAAGCATGTCGCGAAGCTGTCGGTAAGCTCTGGCCATTACTTCTTCCGGCGGTTCGTCGTCATTGTCCTCTTCGTCGGAAGCGCCTTTCGCCCGTTCCCAGCCGTCCGCGCTCCGCCGGCTGGCATGCCAGGCGGCGAAATCCTCAGACTCCCGGTAGAGGTCCCGCACCGACAACCGTTCCCGCCGCCGGTTGAGAAGCGTTTGTCCCGTCATGGTAATGGAATAAACCCCGCGCGATTCGCCTTTGACGAGCCCGGCCTTCGCCAAATAATACAACGCCCAGGCTGCCCGGCTGGCGACCACGGTATGGTGGCCGCTGGGAAGGAGCGTTGCCAAATCTGCGGCGGTAAGGGCAAAGCGGGAGGCCATGGTCTTCACCGTCTCCTTGACGCTGGCGGAACCCCGGCCGGCCGTTTCAAGCGCGGGAAGGAGAAAACTCTGAAAATCAGGAATGGACACGCGATCCCCCTTTCCATCATTCCCGTTCGGGAGCCTTTTCCGAAACCCCGTCTGGAGAAATCCCTGGGCGCGATCGGCAATTATAGCGGCGCTGCCGGCCGGGGTAAATACTTTCGCCCAATCCTGTCGGCGAAAGCCGATAAGTTTTTTTTGCTTGCGAATGCGCTCTTTCCGGGATAAAGTTACCGCATGAACAGGGGCTGCCCTTACTTCCGGAAAAGAATGCGCATGAACGCCGGTTCGAAGGAAAGACTGATCTATGTCTGATTCCCCCACGAAACTCCTGGCTGAATTGGTGGCGGAAAAAAACGTTCTCACAGAGTTGCCTTCGGAAGATCATGCGTCCGTGGTCAAGTCTCTGGTGCAAAACATGGTGGCGACCGGCTTGATTGCCAAGACGCAGGCTTCAACTGTCTCCCGGCTTATCAATGAACGCGAGGCGCTGGGCTCCACCGCTCTTGGGGACGGGGTGGCCATACCCCATGCCAGAATCGGTTTCAACGACAAGCCGCTGATCGCTTTCGCCCTCCTGAAAAAGGGGCAGGGGTTCAATTCGCTGGATGGCGGTTCGGTCCATTTTGTTTTTCTTGCCCTCACGCCCAAGGATGACGACGCGATTCATCGGGCCGTGCTTCAGGCCATCACCGCCTTTGTCCGGAAGCCGGTTCATCGCAAGGCGCTTTCAGGTTGCCGCACCAGCGCCGACGTCAGAAGCGTTTTTCTCGATTACGCCTGAGGAGCGATAATGGGTACGCTGGCCGGCCTCGGACTTTTCGCGGTCGTTGCGGCGATGTTTTTTGTCAGGTTTGTTCTGGCCGGACGGCGGGATGCCAGGCGTGCCGCCAAGGCGCGGGCCGAAAAGGAGCGGAAATTTCGGGAATCGGTCGCCGGGGAGAAACGAAAGCGGAGCGGGAGAGAATCGGCGGCAGCCGCCATTGCCAAGGATCCGGTTCGGGCGGCCAGGGCGCTGCGGAAAATGGTTGGCGGCAGGAATCGCGACTAGTGTTCCGCAGAGTCTCAATCTTTGATTGGGACTCTGCTGGGAAGCCTCCCTCCACCCGATTCGCCTGGTTTTCGCCTCCGGGGAAGTGAATTCTCCTTCGGCAATGGCGGTTGATTCTGGAGCAACCGGACTTCGGCATTTGTACGGTCGGCCTTTTCAGACTACTAGGCAACAATGGCACACAATGAAAGAGTGATCCTGCTGGTTGACGATCACGATGCCACCCGCGAGACGCTTACTGAAGTCATTCGCGAACTCGGACACCGGGTACTAGCCGCCCCCAGCCTTTTCATGGCCATGAAGCATGTCGACGATCATCTGTCCGACATCGATTTGGTCCTGACCGATCTGAAACTTCCGGACGGAACGGGAATGGAACTCATGCGCCGGATGCGGCAGGAAAGTCCCGGGACGCCGGTGGTGATGAT
>JAITKH010000311.1 GCA_031278535.1 Planctomycetota bacterium
AAGCTTGCAAACTGAAGCCGAGGAAAAACTTGATCCGACCAACGTAGCCCCTCTTGGATGCGGCTGGCCGCTCTTGGAGAGGGCGGAAAAGCAAGGCGGGGCTTTTTCAGGGACGACTATTTAACATCTTGATTTTTAATGGAGTTATCTAATTCCAAGGCATCAAAAACACAATTTATTTCTTTATGCTGTTTGTAGCAATTGACAGCCGGAAACAACCCTTTTTCGTCCCCGTTACTGTCAAATTTCCTGTCCACTATTTCGCCGTCCGTACCGGTTGCTCTCATGCCTTCGGCGTCCGGTCCGGCGGGATGGAAATCCGGCATCTTTGCCAGGGCGGCGGCCTTGTCCACGATGGACAGGCGGATGTAATGCTTCGCCGTCAGGATCGGCGTCGAGTGTCGCATCATCTTCTGGACGGTAGCCAGCGGAACGCCCGCGCTCGAAAGCAGGGTGCCGGTTGATGTCCGGAGGCAATGGAAATCCGCTTTGCGTCCGTATTCGTCATAGACCGGTATCCCCGCTTCCGCCATGTCGGCATGAATCATTTTGGCGCCGTGCCCTTTCCACATGTGGGGGAAGGCGGCGCCATCCCCGCGAATGGGCGGCGCATGTCCAGGCCCGCCTTCCGTATCGCTTCCAGGGCGGTTTCGGGGAGTTCCCCGGCAATGTCCTTCCCCTTGCTCCGGCTTGTGAATTTGTTTCCCCTCAACGTCAATTCCGGCAAGGCCCCGACACGAAGACCGCGAAAAGCCAGGACAGCGACAGCGGCCGCTTCGAACGGCGGGAGTTCAGCCAGGATCGTTTTCACGTCTTCGCCGTCCGGAACCAGGGTTTCCCGGACGGATTTTTTTGGGGGTCCCGCCCGTGTCCCCCGGAAGGGATTCTTCATGGTTGAATGGCGGCGCTCCAGAAATGTGAAGAAAGCGGAAGTCGCCGACACGGCAAGGCGAATGCTTGCAGGAGACCGCCCTTCGGCCCTCTCGGAGCATATGAAGCCGTCGGCTTGGCCAGGCGTCAGCGACGCCGGTCTTGAAGAGGGCGGTGGTGAACCCGCCGATTTCCAATGCTTCCGGGATCAGCGTGTTGACGCCGGCGCCGAGCAGCAGGCCGCCGGGCATTTTCCGCGCCGTTCCATAAATCCGCATGGCCGGCCGCTTCCTTCAGGATCGCCCGGCGCCGGCGGTTCCGCCGCACCGGAAATCGGGAATTTCCACCCGCTTCCCCCCGGCCAGGGCCGACTCGTGCGCCGCCAGTCCCACCGCCGTCCAGTTGGCCGCCGTCGTCGCGTTCACCGAAGATTCCCGTCCCTGGCGGATGGCGGAGAGAAATTCGTGGACCAGATGCGGATAGGAGCCGCCGTGGCCGCCTCCCTGCAGGAACGAGGTGTGGCCGGAACCGGCCTCCCGGCCGTCGGCCGAGGTGAGCGGCGCCATCTCCGCCGGCAGGAGATGGCCGGAATCGGGAACCGGTATCCGCCTGGCGTCCTCGATGCCGGTGAATTCCACCATGCCGTCGCCCCTGGTCTGCTCCCATTCGAGGGACATTTTCGTTCCATAAACGTCGATGCTTTCCCGGTACTGGCGGATGACGTCGAAGAGCGAACGGGTGACTTCGCAGGCAAGATCGGAATCGCGCAATTTCAGGATGGCGGTCTCGACCGAGAAGGGCGAGCCGTGGATGGCGGCGTATTCCTTCCCGATGGTTCCGGAACCGAGGCAATGGACATATTCGCAATCGGTCCCGGCGAGGGCGAGGAGCGGCGCCACGGCGTGGGTGGCGTAATGCATCGGCGGAAGGCCGAGCCAGTATGGGGCGCAGTTCGGGACATTCTTGTTCTGCTGGTGCGAACCCCGCAGGAACTGGAGCCTTCCCAGCTTCCCCTCGGAAATCAGCCGCTTGACAAAGAGGAATTCGCGGGTGAAGACCGCCGTCTCCATCATCATGTACGCCAGGCCGGTTTGTTCGCACAACTCGACTATCCGGCGGCAGTCGCCGACGCTTTCGGCCATGGGGACGGTGCAGGCCACGTGCTTGCCGGCGCGGAGGGCGGCGATGGTCATTGGCGCGTGCTCCGGGACCGGGGCGAGGATATGGACGGCGTCGATTTCCGGATCCCGCAGCAATTCTCCGTAATCGGAGAAGAATTTTTCCACCCCGAATCGCCTGGCCGCCTCTCCGGCTCCCGCCGGATCGCGCCGGCAGACCGCCGCGCATTCGGAATCCGGATGCGCCTGATACACCGGGATGAAATTGGCGCCGAAGCCCAGGCCCACAACCGCCACCCGGATTCTTGCCATGCGCGTTCCCTTCGCTGTCAGCGTTTTCCCGGTTTTATCGTGATGCTTTCGCCCGCCGCCCAGCGCTTGCGCTCGTCGGCGTAGAAGGCGTATGCCCGCGAAGCGGGAGCGCCGTAGTCGCCGGGGATGGCGGCCGTCATCGGCAGGATCAGATCGACCGTCTCGCCGGCCCTGATGCCCCGCCAATACAGGACAAGTTCCCGTCCCCGCATCTCCCAGGCGGCAAAGCGCCCGGCCGCCGCCAATTCCTTCAATCTCCCGATCCGCGGTTCCAGGCCGGCGGGTATGCCCAGAATCGCCACCGGCATCGAGACGTCCTCCCCCTCCGCCCGGATGGCCGCCCGCAGATCGACCGGCTCCCCCTCCCCGATTTCCCGGGTCGAAAGGGAGGTGGAGAGGGTCAGCCGGCAGTCGGGACTGTCCGGCGGGCGGGGAACGTTCATTTCCGCGTGCAGGGCAAACGGCATATCGCCGCCGCCTTCCATTTCCAAACCGATCTCATGCTCGCCCGGAGACAACGCCGCCGAGAAGTCCGGCAGTTCCAGCGCTTCCCGGGTCTTTTCGTCGAAAGAGACAGGATGGCCGAAAGGCTTGCCGTCCACGATCAGTCTGGCCGCCCCGGGAGCTTTCAGGCGGGAACGGGCTGCGTCGTAGGCGTTTATGGCTTTAAGGGCCAGGATAGTGGCCTGGGTGGAGCCGAAGCGTCCGGCCTTGCATTTCGCGAAAAGCCAGGCCATGGCCGGCTCGACCGCGCCGGCATAGTCTCCGCCCAACCTCAGCCAGCCGAGAACGGCAAGCGACGCGGTTTCGATGTCCAGGGATTCTCCGCCGGAACGGGTGATTGAAGTTTCGGCCCCGGGGATGCCGCCGTCCCCGGCCTGGCCCTGGCGCAGCCGGTCGGCGGCGGCGCGGGCGGCGGGAATGTCGTTCGCCAGGCGGAGAATGTTGACCCCCAGCGCCAGGAGGTAGGGATCGTTCGTTCCGGCGACGGTTTTCCGGGCCGCCGCCAGTTCCTTTTCCAGGGTTTCCGGTTTTTCGCCGGTTTCGAGCAGCGTCCAGAGAATGTACAAATTGGTCAGGGGAACGGGGGCGGCGCCGAAGGAGTCCAGCGCTTTGTCGTTCCGGAGGAATCCGCCTTGGCCGTCGCGGCGGGACAGCAGCCAGTCGCGGGTGCGGGACAGCATGGCGGAATCGACCGGCGCCACCCGGCGCATCTCGTCGAACTGCATCAGGCCGTAGGCGGTGAGCGCCTCGTGGCCGGGATCGTCCCCGAACCATTCATACCCCCTTTCCGGGGATTCGAAGGACAGGAGATGGCGATAGCTCTCCTCCAGGAGTTCGCCGGCCCGGCGAATCTTCTCCCGGGACACCCCGGAGTGGGCGGTAAAATACCGCTGCGCCATCACCAGCGGATAGCTGGTGGAACTGGTCTGCTCGAAGCAGCCGCTTGGCCGGCGTAGGAGGGCGTTCAAGGCCTCCTCCAGGTTGGCGAGCGGGGCGGGATACAGTTTGGCCGAAACCGTCAGGCTGCCCGGCACGACGTCCGGGGGAACCGCGATTCGCCGCAGGAACGGCGATTCCGGGCCGACCAGGCCGGAGTGATCCAGTTCGATTGGAAAGCCGCGCGGCAGGACGGCGATTTTCCGGGTCACCGTGTCGGCGTAGCCGCCGGCGGCGGCGGCCAGGGTCAGGGTGAAGTCGCCGGGGCTGGACGCGGCCATCCCGGCCAGGACGCGCTCGCGGCCGCCTTTCGGCAGGGAAGCCGGCGGCACGGGCTTTTCAACTTCCAGGCCGTCGGAGCGGATTTCAAGGCCGGGGCGATCAAGAATCCCGCCGGTGTTGTTGATCAGGG
>JAITKH010000313.1 GCA_031278535.1 Planctomycetota bacterium
TTCCGGACCCGTCCGTCCGCCAAGCGGACGGGTTTGGCGGGACGCCTGCCCGGGCTCCTGCTCCTCCTCGCCGGACGTTTCGCCGCTCCAGCCGGCGAGGCGGCGTTTCTTGTGCCGCCGGCGGAGATGCGAGCCCTGGACGCGGCTATCGCCCGCGATTTGGACAACCGGTCTGGCTCTTCACAGACGCTGGGGGATCTCCTGAAGCTCAGGAACCGGCTGGCAAGTCGCGGCAGGACGCCGGCGCCGGCCGATCGAAGAGATGCCCTGGCTCCCCTTGTCCTGGAGGAATCCCTCGAGACGCTTCGGGCGCGGCTTGAAGCCGAGGCCGCCAATGGCGGCCGGGCCGCCGTCCGATCTCTCGCCCTTTTCCACATGTTCACGAACGAGCCGGAAAAGGCGTTCGCCCAGTGGCGGCGGATGGGGAAAGCCACGGAATACGACGTATCCTATCTTCTCGTCGCCGCGTATCTCGAATTCGTCCTGGGCGAATACGGCGCCGGACGGGCGGATCTGGCCGCGGCCCAGCGGCTCCTGGATTCCCGTTCGAGTCTGGAGTTGTCGAGTCCGGTGTTCTGCACCAACATCATGGGCTACCGCGCCTATGTTCCGCGGGAGCGAGGCGGCCTGGCGCCGGGCGAGGACACGCTCATCTATGTCGAAGTGGAAGGAGCCGAATTCGTCAAGACCGCCGAAGGGCCGTCCTGCCGGCTGACCTTCGGCCTGCGCCTTAGGGACGCCAACCAGGCGACGCTGTGGGCCGAACCGGCGTACGGGGAATATGCCCCCGTCTTTGCCGGCCCGGTTCGCGACCTCCATGTGGCCCTGTCCTGGCGGGTTCCCAATTACCTCGAGGCTGGCCGCTACCATTTGCGCGTGGAAGCGGTCGACGCCAACAGCAGGCTTGCCGGGGAGAGCGTCCTCTCCTTCAACGTGGAACGGCGCGAAGCGGAGGCGGGCGGGCGGCGCGCCTCCTTGTCTCCGCGCGAGGAAAAAACGCTTCGGGATGCGGAGAAGGCGTTTCCCGGGGCGCCGGCGCCGGGCGGGCTTCCCGGCTTTTCCCGCGATCAATTCGAACTTCTCAAGCGCTTCGAACAAGGACAAAGGGTGGAATGACGGCCATGCATATCATCCCGGCGATAGACATCCGGGCCGGCAGGGCGGTGCGCCTCTTCCGGGGCGAGAAAGAGAGGGAGACGGTGTATTCCGGATCGCCGGCCGACATGGCCCGGCGTTGGGCGGATCAGGGCGCGACCTGCCTGCACGTGGTGGATTTGGACGGCGCCTTCGAGGGGACGGGCGCAAATGAGCCGCATATCCGGGAAATAGTGCGGGCGGTGCAGATTCCGGTGCAGGCGGGTGGAGGAATCCGTGACATTGAAAAGGCGCGGCGGTTAATCGACTGCGGCGTGGAGCGGATGATTTTGGGGACGCGGGCGCTTGAGTCGCGCCGGTTCGTGGACGACATGCTGCAAGCCTTTCCCGGACGGATAATCGTCGGCGTGGATGCGCGCGGCGGCAAGGTGGCGATGAAGGGCTGGACCGAAACCAGCGACGTGGCGGCCGAAGCGTTCCTCGCCTCTTTCTCCGGTTCCGGCCTTGCCGCAATTGTCTATACCGACATCTCCCGAGACGGAGCGTTGGCCGGCGTCAATACGGATGCGATACGGACCGCTTGCCGGGCGGTGGACGTTCCGATAATTGCCAGCGGCGGCGTAACTTCGGCCGACGACGTCAGGGCGCTCCGCAGCCTCCCCCTCTTCGGAATAATTGTCGGGAAGGCGTTCTATGACGGGAAACTGACGCTTCCGGAGGCGCTCGCCGCCCTGGCCGATCTGGAATGAACGGAACCGGTCGGCCCGGCGCGAAGCCGGAGCTGCTCGCCCCGGCCGGCGGACCCGACGCCGGCTATGCCGCCCTCCAGTATGGAGCCGACGCCGTCTATCTCGGCCTTTCCCGCTATTCGGCCCGGGCGGAAGCGGAAAATTTCACGCCCGGACAATTGGCCGAATTCGTCGTTTTCGCCCATAGCCTCTCCCCTCGCCGGAAGACATACCTGGCGCTCAATACGGTGATAGGGCAGGCCGAAATCGGAGAAGCGGCCGAGATGCTCGCGATTGCCTACGACTGCGGCGTCGACGCCGTCATTGTTCAGGATCTGGGCATCCTGCGGCTGATCCGCAAAAAGTTTCCCGGCATCGGCATCCATGCCTCCACGCAAATGGCAATCCATAATCTTTCCGGGGCGAGGGCCGCGGCCGCGCTCGGCTGCGGGCGGATCACCCTGGCGCGGGAACTGACCCTGGCGGAAATCGCGGAAATCGCCGCCGGTACCGAAGCCGAAATCGAAGTCTTCATCCACGGAACGCTGTGCTATTCCTACAGCGGCCTGTGTTTTTTTTCTTCCTTCGCCGCCGGCCGGAGCGGGAACCGGGGGCGCTGCGCCTATTCCTGCCGCGAGGCGGCGGCGACGTCGGCCGGATCCGTCCATCCGTTCTCCCTCAAAGACCTGGCGCTGGGGAAACGGGTTCTCGATCTCGTCCGGGCCGGGGCGGCGAGCCTGAAAATCGAAGGACGGAAGAAAAGCCCTCTCTACGTGGCGGCGGCGACCGACTTTTATCGGCGGATACTGGACGGAAGAATGTCGCCGGAGAATCTGGCCGCCGCCGAAGCCGGACTGAAGACCGTCTTCGCCCGGTCATGGACTCGCTTTTTCCTGGACGGCCGCCGCAATCCGGACGTAGCCGATCCGGAGATGGTCGGGCATCGCGGGTCGCCGCTCGGGAATGTTGAGAGGCTTTTCCACACGCCGGCCGGACCGGGAATCCGTTTCCGTCCGCGTCTGCCGCTGGAACGGCACGATGGCTGTCAGATAGACGTTCCGGGCTTGCCGCAACCCTTCGGTTTTGCCGTGAGCAACCTGTATTCCACCGGAGGGCGGCGGTTGAAAGCCGTTTTCGCCGTCCCGGCAGGAATGGAGGCGGTTCTGGTCCTGCCGGAGGACGCTCCGCCCGTCTCCGTGGGGCTTCCTCTCTATCTCTCCTCTTCCCAAGCGGTAAAGCGCGCCTATCCGCTCGTCCGTCCCCGGCCCGGCGGAGTCGGTCCGGAAATCCCGGTTCACGTCGAAATAGCCCTTTTCAGATTGGGGGATGGCGGCGGCAGGGCGTGGATGGCGTGTCGGGGTCGGACGGGAGATGCCGACTTCGTGTTGGAGGCGGAGGCGATGGCCTCTCCGGCCAGAGATGCGGAAGGGGCCGAGGCGGCGGCGCGACTGGCTTTTTCGCGGCTGGGCGGCAAGCGGTTCGTCCTGACGGGCTGGGCATTCCGGAATCCGGACAGGCTGTTTGTCCGCCCCAGCGAATGGAATCGGCTGCGGCGGGATTGGTTGGCCGGACTGGAAAACCTTCTGTCGGCGCGGGACGCCCGCCGCCGGAAGGAACTTTCACGTTTCGCTGCCGGGAACGGGAACGCCGCCTTTTCGTCCCCGACCCCAGGCGGAAACGGCTGCCCGTGGATTCTGTTTGTCGACGATCCGGCCTGCCTTGCCGATTTCACGACGGCCGATTTTTCCCGCGCGGCAGAGGTGATTGTGGGGATAGAACACGCGTCCGGATTTTCCGGATCGGAATGCCTGGAACGCCTGGCCGGACGGGTTGGACGGGAAAAGTTGCGTCTCGCCCTGCCGGTGATCCGCCGCGACGATCCCGAACGGCTGCTCGATCCCTGGATTGGCGGAGGGTGGCGCCGCTGGCTGCTTCCCGGCCTGGCCGGGCTGCCTGCCCTTCTCGGCGTCGCCGGAATCGATTTGGCAGGCGACTGGACGCTACCCATGTTCAACCGGCTGGCGGCGGAACAATTGGCGGAACTGGGATTTTCCCGCCTAACTCTTTCTCCAGAGGACGGAGAGGCCAATTGGCTGGCGCTTCTTCAGACGTGCCCGGTCCGGTTGTGGGCGCCGGCCTATACCGACGTTCCCTTCTTCATCTCGGCAGTCCCCGTCCGAACCCATACCGGGCATTGCCGCAGCGGGCGGGGTTGCCCCGGCCGAAAGGATGGCCTTGTCCTGGAGATGGAGCGGAGTGGAAAGGTGACGATCTGGCCGCGGCCCGACGGCGGCGCCACGGTTGTGGGCGGCCAGCCCTTTTCCCTGGGCGATCGACTGGAAAGAATCCGGCTGGCCGGCTGCGGGGGATTCCGTTTTGATCTGCGCTGGCGTCCCTATGCTCCGGGTGAGGCGATTGCTCTCTGGCGCCGGGCCGTCTCCGGAAAACTCCCGGCGGGCATGACGGGCAACCTGTTGCGGGGTCTGGCGTAGTGGCCTGAAAAGGCCGGCCGTACGCGTGCCGGAGCCCGTCTGCTCCGGGTTCGACCTCCGCCGCCGGAAGAGAATTCGTCGTCCCTGAAAAAAGGCAAAAATCTTCAAAAAGCCGCATAAAACAGGATATTTTTGTTGTGTTTTATGAAAATACGATATGATTTTTTGCAGGATTTTCCTTCTTCCTCTCTGTGGACTTTTGGAAATT
>JAITKH010000330.1 GCA_031278535.1 Planctomycetota bacterium
CCCGCACCATCTGATCATCCGGCGGCAAGGAGAAGCCAGGCGCCGCCAAACGTCGGGCATGCGTGGCCAGGAGTTCCTGGGCGATGTCCCGCACGGCCCTTTCGACAATCTCCTTGCGGCGGCTCCAGGCCGCGGAACCGAGTTTGGAGAGTTGCGGGACGCCTTCGCCCAGTCCAATATACCGCCGCACCAGATCGATATGGCTCAGCGGAACATAGATGCGGGCGTCGTCGGCAAACCGAAGAACCAAAAAATCCTGTCGGGCGCCCTTGACTTCGATTGCCCGCATTCCTTCGTACCGGGCGATGCCGTTGGCCACATGCACGACATGGTCGCCCTCGCGCAACTCGGCGAAATCGGCGATGGGGGACCCGGCAAAGCGCCGCTTGCGAACGGCCCTGACCGGAACGGCCCGTCCGAAAAGCTCGTGATCCGAAACGAACGCCTCGCCTCCCCGGGGAGTTTCCCTGATAAAGCCGCGCGAAAGGCGGCCCTGCCGGATCTCCAAACCGCCGGCCAAGCCTGGAACCCTTTCCTCCAGCAATTGGCGCAGGCGCTTTTCCCCTCCTTCGCTGTCGCAAACTATTGTGGTTCGGGTATTTTTCCCCGCCAGGCCCGCCAATTCCGACAGGGAGGTTTCAAAACCGCCGGAGAGCCGTTCCCATCCGGAAGCACCCAGATCGACGGTCGCGGGAGCGTCGGCCCGACGCCAAGGAACACCTGGCCAGGGATCGCTGTCGAGATCGGGAACGATCGCCAGCGGATGGCGGGAGAGCTTTCCCGCCACCTCCGTGAAATCCAACAGGGCGGATGAATCGGAAAATCCTTCGGCATAAAGGCCGGCCACCCGGGCAATGCGCTCTGGATGCCAGAGGACAACCGTCGTTCCAGACGGGAGATGGTGAGCGAGACAACCGGAAGAATTTCGCATTTTCCGAAAAGAATCCCGGGAAACGTCAACCAGTACCACCTTGCCTGCCAGGAGAGGTTCGCTCGCCTGGGTGGCCGGATCGAAGACTCGCACCGTTTCCACCGCATCGCCAAAGAATTCGATGCGGAACGGGGCGTCCCCGAGCATCGGGAACACGTCAATAATGCCGCCCCGGCGGGAAAACTGTCCTGGCGCATCCACTTGCGCCACCGGTTCTAGTCCTCCCTCAACCAGGCGGGCGATCAGGGCGTCCGGCGAGGTTTCGTCTCCGGACGCCACCGTCAATCCGCCGGTCCGGATAATATCCCTGGCAAGAGTGGGTTGGAGCAGAGCCGTCGCGGGCGCGACTATCCAAAGATTGTCCGGCCGCTCCAGGCAGGCGCGGAGAACCGCCACCTGATCCGCCGCCGTCTCCCCGTCGGGGGAATCGGTCTCGAAAGGCAGAATGTCCCAGGCCGGCCAATAGAGAGGAACAGCTTCGGAGTCGCCGAGATAAAACAGGAGGTCGTTATACAGGTCGCCGGCAATTTCCGGCTCGGGAGCAATGAGGAGCAACGGATGCTGAAACATCCCGCGCATCCCGGCGAGACACCTTGTCAGGGAAGATCCCCGGGCGCCCAGGATCAGCCCGTCTCCTCCAGCCAGAACGGCGGCCAGTTCCTCGTACCATCCGCCGCTTCTTGTCGAAACGCTTTCCATAGTATATACTAAACCTTGCCGGCGGCGACTTCCCGCCGGCCGCCGGAGACAAAGATTATGCGCATAGCCACGTTCAATTGCAATTCCATTCGCGTTCGGCTGCCGGCCATTCTCGCCTGGCTGGACAAATATCGCCCCGATATTCTGGCGCTTCAGGAGACCAAGGTTACGGACAAGGATTTCCCGCTCGCCCCAATCGAGGATCGGGGTTGGCACGCCGCCTTCCACGGCGAAAAATCATACAATGGCGTGGCGATTCTCTCCCCCCTGCCGTTGAAAAATATTTCTTTCGGCATGAGGGGAGATTCCGGTTCCTCCGACACCAGGCTGCTCCGGGCCGTTTCCGGAGAAGTGACGATCGTCAATACCTATGTTCCCCAGGGTCAGGATTTGGAGAGCGACAGATTCCGTTTCAAACTGGATTGGCTGGCCCGTCTTGCCGACTATTTCAAGGCGAATTTCGATCCCGGGCGGGAGCGGGTGGCCTGGATCGGAGATATGAACGTCGCGCCCGAAGCAATGGACGTGTATGACTCGAAGGCTGTCTGGCCCCATGTCTGCCATTGCCAGGATGTGGCGGACGCCTTCCGGGCTGTCGTCGCCGTCGGCTTCAGGGACGTGTTCCGAAAACATCTGCCCGATCCGGAAACCTTCACTTTCTGGGATTATCGCCGTCGAAACTCCCTCGAATTGAATCGTGGCTGGCGCATTGATCACATCCTCGCAACGCCGCCTCTTGCGGACAGGTCTTGCGGCTGCCATGTTGATATCGGACCGCGTCGCGCCGACCGGCCGTCTGATCACACGTTCGTGTATGCCGACTTTTCGCCGCAATCGGAGCCAACGGCATGAATCGCCTGGAAGTTTTCATGCAAGAAACCGCCGCCGATGTGGAAAAACGGCTGGATTACTTTCTCCCGTACGCCGACATGCGCCCTGAAATCCTGCACCAGGCCATGCGCCATTCCATCCTCGGCGGAGGGAAACGGCTCAGGCCCTGTCTTGTACTGGCCGCTTTCGAGGCGGCCGGCGGCCCCGAACCGGACAGACCCCGCACCCTTGACGCCGCTTGCGCCATCGAACTGCTGCATTGCTACAGCTTGATTCACGACGACTTGCCGTCCATGGACAACGACTCCCTCCGCCGCAACCGCCTGAGTTGCCATAAGGCTTTCGGGGAGGCGGTGGCCATTCTGGCCGGCGATGCATTGCAAGCCCTTGCCTTTCGCGTCATGGCCATGGCCTCCGGCCCGCTGGCGGGCCCGGCGGTGGCGGAGTTGGCCGCCGCCGCCGGTTCCACCGGCATGGTCGGAGGACAGGCATTGGATATCGAAGCCGCGGGGACCGGCCAAACGCTCGAAACAATAGAATGGATTGATCGCTGGAAAACCGGATCCATTCTTGCCTGCTGCTGTCGGACAGGCGCCATCTTCGCCGGCGCCGGGGACGAAATAACGGCGGCCCTCACCGCCTATGGTGAAACCATCGGAGTTCTGTATCAAATATCCGATGACATCCTCGATCTCACCGCCGACGTCAAAAAACTAGGGAAAACCCCGGGCAAGGACGCGGTTGCCGGAAAGCTGACCTATCCGGCGGCCCGGGGCATCGAAAAAGCGCGAGAAATGGTGGCAGAAAAGTGCTCCCTGGCCAAATCCGTACTCCAGCGATTCGGAAAGGAAGCGCTGTATCTCAGATTGCTCGCGGATTTTCTGAGAGACAGGGCGAACCCTGATTTTCGGTCCCGACCTTGACTGCGGACGCCGTCTCCGTTGTAATCGCTTTTCTTTCCCCATCCCGCCTCCGGATGCCGATCCGCAGGCGGACGTTCAAGGAAACCGAACATGTCTGGCAACAGCGATTTTTCCTCTTTTGACATTTTTGGACACAGTTATCCCCTTCCGTACGATAGAGAAAGCAATCAGACCAAGGATCGCATCCTCTTTGAAGCCACTCTCCTCTTCGCCGTCAAGGGCTACGCTTCCGTAACCATTCGGGACATTGCCGTGAAGGTGGGCATCACCCCTGGCGCCCTGTACAATCACTTTGGCGGGAAAAAGGCCATTTGGAACGCGGTGCTCGATCATGCGGAACGTTTGTACCGGCTCTATCACGAGCATCTGCTCAAGGAGATTGACAAAGTCGGCGATTTCAACCTGAAACTCCTGACGGCATTCCGCGAACCGGCCATGATGCGAAACCTGTTCGGTTGCTACGCGTTCGGTCTGGTCCAGGCCGAACAGTTCCGGGACAGGCGAGCGGGAGAATTGTACAACCGCGTCTTCATCAAATACACCGTTGATTTCCACAAGGAATGGTTCGATTCCTGCGTGAAGCAAGGCTTGGCCGATCCCTTCGACACCGCGTCGACGGCAATGCTGTTCGCCATTTCCGCCATGACGGCCATCAATCTCAAAGTGCAGGAAAGCCTTGGCCGGAACATTCACGTTGACATTGGGGAAATGATGGAATCCCTCCGGTTGATCATTTTGCGCCTGGCGGGCCGATGAAAAAAGGCCGAGTTGAATGCCCGGCCTTTTTTCATCAAGGATTTTAAAGATTTGCGTTTCCCCGGAAAACGCCGTTTCCGGCTTTCAGTCCCGTTTGATATACCGATCGATATCTTCGCGGCTTGCTTCGTTCGACTCGGTCGCGGGCGCCGTTCCTCCGGCGGCCACGCCCTCGGCTGCCCGAAGGGAAAGGCCTATTTTCCGCTCGGCCAGGTCAACATTGATGATCATGACGGTAATGGCGTCCCCGACCTTGACCACTTCTTCGGGCTTTTCGATTTTCCGGTCCGCCATTTCTGAAATATGGAGCAATCCCTCCAAATCAGGCTCGATTTCCACGAAGGCGCCAAAATTAGTGAGTTTTGTGACCGTCCCCTTGACAATATCGGAAACATGGTATTTCTCTGGAATGATCTTCGCCCAAGGGTCTTCCTCAAGCTGCTTGACGCCGAGAGTGACGCGTTTGCGTTCCTGATCGACCGCCAGCACCACCGCCCTCACCGTATCCCCCTTCTTCAGCAGGGCGGAGGGATGGGCGAATTTCTTTGTCCATCTCATGTCGTTGACATGGAGCAGGCCGTCGATGCCTTCCTCCAATTCGATGAAGGCGCCGTAATTCGTCATGTTCCTGACCTTGCCCTCGATGATGGTGCCGACCGGGTACTTGGCTTCCACCTGAGTCCAGGGGTTTTCCTCGGTCTGTTTCATGCCAAGGGACAACTCGTGTTTTTCCTTGTTGATGTCGAGGATGATCACTTCGACAACATCGCCGACGCTCACCAACTCCGAGGGATGGCTAATCTGCCGGGTCCAGCTCATCTCGCTGATATGGACCAGGCCTTCGATGCCGTCGGCCAGTTTTACGAAACAGCCGTAAGGCATGATATTGACGACCGGTCCGCTATGGCGGGTGCCTACGGGGAAGCGTTCGGTGATGTTTTCCCACGGCGATTCCTTGGCCTGCTTGAGGCCTAGGGATATGCGTTCGCGCTGGAGATCGAAGTCGAGTACCCGGACTTCGATTTGCTGGTCCAGTTTCACCACCTCGGACGGATGGGACACTCTACCCCAACTCATGTCGGTGATGTGGAGAAGTCCGTCGATGCCTCCCAAATCCACGAACGCGCCGAAATCGGTGATGTTCTTGACCACGCCTTTCCGCAGCTCGCCCTTGACCAGGGATTTCAACACCTCGGCTTTGCGGCGATCGCGATCCTCTTCCAACATCTTGCGGCGGGAAAGGACGATATTGCGGCGATCCCGGTCGATCTTGATGATCTTGCACTCAAGCTCGCGCCCGATGTATTCTCCGACGTCGGCGGAACGGCGGACATCCACCTGAGAGGCTGGCAGAAATACCGGCACTCCGATGTCCACCAGCAGGCCGCCCTTAATCTTCCGGAGAGCCTTCCCCTTGACGATATCGCCGATATCGTGTTGATTCATGATGCGTTCCCAGTTGCGGATCCGATCCGCTTTGCGCTTTGAAAGGACGATCTCGCCGTTCTCTTCGTCGATCTCCTCCAGCAAAACTTCGATTTCGCTTCCAACCTCGGGCGCTTCGTCCAAGCCAAACTCAAGTATCGGGACAATGCCCTCGGCCTTGTAATTGATGTCCACCACCACATCCTCGCGAGTCACCCGCGTCACCCTGCCCTTGACGATGGCGCCAGGTTCCAGGCTGCGAACCGCCAGCCCTTCATCCAGCTGGGTCATCCCATCCATGGCATCTCGAAGTTCGGTTCCGAGATCCTCGTCCGATATGACGCCGTTCACCAATGCGTATCTTCCAGGCCTGACCATGAAACGTCTCTCCCAGCACCGCTGACCCCCAAGGCCGCCGGCGCACCGATTGAAATGGCCGCTTCCGGGAAAACATTCGCCGGATTGGCCGCGCCCAACAAATGCCGACCCCTTCCCTT
Organism: Planctomycetota bacterium; assembly: GCA_031278535.1. Lineage (GTDB taxonomy): Bacteria > Planctomycetota > SZUA-567 > SZUA-567 > SZUA-567 > JAJBSZ01. The sequence goes on from JAITKH010000330.1 coordinate 6,063, forward strand.
GAGGACGGCTGTTGTGACAGTATATCGGAAACAGCATCGGAAGGGAAAGAAAAACATCGACAGCATTGCAACAAAACGCCAAGGCAGAGGAGGCGGATGGACGGGGCGCGGCAGGAATGGGTCTTTCGGTTCGCCTCCCGCACAGGGCCGGACGTATGGGATGGAAATTTAAACGCGTAACCCTCTGTTATTCCGGCTGTAGCCTGTTTTTTACACTTGACTTTTTTGTTTTTTCCATTACATTCCGTCTTTCGGAAAGGTAAAAAGGTGTATATTCCGAAAAGGATTCCCCTTACAGAGAAAACCTTGTACGTTTCCGGCGCCTGCGGATGCCGACAAGAGGCATTCACTCTAAAAAAAGCGAACCCGCAATGAAAAATATCGATTTTACCATCGCCCCGCCAAAAAAGCGTTCGGAGCATGTGGTCGAATCGCTGGAAAAAGTGATTGTCCAATCGGCGGAAGACGAAAAACTGCCGCCTGAACATGAGCTTGCCGAACGTTTCAATGTAAGCAAAGCCGTTATCCGGGAAGCATTGACAGTGTTGAAGGAGAGAGGGCTTGTCCAGTCGCGGAACGGCAATGGCTCCTACGTTTCCAAGCCCAGCACCGAAACCGTGGCCAAGGCGGTGAGCCGCATCATAACGACAAATTGCATCAATAACCGGAATCTCCATGATACCAGGCTTATCCTGGAAACCGCGACGGCCAGGCTTGCCGCCGTCAATGCCGCCCCCGAAGAAATCGCCCGCCTGGAGGCGACCATCGAAGAAATGTCCGAACTGACCATGCCCTACGACGAATGGCTGGCGATCGACATGAATTTCCATGTCGTCATGGCCAAGGCCGGCGGAAACGAACTATTGGCAATGTTTGTGGAAATGATGATGCTCCTCCTGAAGAAATATATGCTGAAAGGTCTGTACAGCAATTATGATCAAAGCTGCACCCTGAACGAGCACCGGGAGATAGTCAACGCTATGCGAACGGGGAGGCCCGACCTGTGCGAGCGGGCTGTCCGCGCCCATTTTGCCTCCGCCTGGAATCACGTGGCCGTGTACGAGAAGAGGCAAAGCGCAATCGGTTGAAACGGCTCCTGGAATTTGCCGCGACAGGCTTGCGAAAAAGAGGCGTCTTGGTCAAATGGTTGGCGGCCTTTGTGGGCCGGCAAAAAACTGGACGGGAAAGGGAGTGCCATGAAGAGGATGACAAATTGTATCGTCGGGCTTTTGATGATGGGCATGCTCATGGTCGGCATGATCGCCGGCGAAACGCCGGCGGCGGGGGTGGAGTTGATCTATACCCTGAATGCACCCGGAGCCGATACGCAGGGCGGGGGCATGCGCATTTTCAAGGAAGTGGTCGAAAGGGTGTCCAACGGCGAGATCAAGGTGCTGACCTTCGATTCCGCATCCCTTTTCAGGCAGGAGCAGGAACTGGCGGCGGTGAAATCCGGCCAGGCCGACATCGCGGTGATCTCCGCCCCTTGGTTCACCGACGCCTCTCCCTGGGTTTCCATGTTCGCCGCCGGGTACTTGTTCAAGGACGCCAAGCACATGAATGCTGTGCTGAATGGCGAAATCGGAAAGCAGGTTTTCGAGCGCATCCTTCGGGATCAGGGCGTGCGTCCCCTGGGCGCGGAATATTTCGGCACCCGGCAGGTCAGTATGGTGGAAGACAAGCCAATCATCACTCCCGCCGATCTCAACGGCGTCAATCTGCGCATGCCCAATTCCGACGCCTGGATTTTCCTGGGCAATGCCATGGGCGCCAATCCGACCCCGATTTCCTTTGCCGAAATCTATCTTGCCATGCAGACCAAAGCCGTCGACGGCCAGGAAAATCCGCTGCCGACCAATCGCAGCAGCAAATTCTATGAGGTCACAAAATCCATTTCCATCACCAACCACTTGGTGGACAGCGTCTGGATTACGATTAACGAGGCGAAGTGGCAGTCGCTTACCGATCGGCAGAAGGCGTGGGTAATGGAAGGCGTCAAGGCCAATCTGGATTACTGCTACGACACCAACGTCAAGATAGAGTCGGAAATCCTCGAATTCTTCAAGTCGCAGGGGATCAAAATCTATTACGCCGACCTGGACGCGTTCT
>JAITKH010000368.1 GCA_031278535.1 Planctomycetota bacterium
ATTCCCATGCTTTTCCGCCTTGTTTTTGCGAAATGCGTCCGCGCCGGTAAATCTCCCTGGGGCAATCCCGGCGTGGACGCCTCCGGAAACCGGAGTTTGAGCCATTTTCACCCCCGGCGCGTTTATGGGGGCGTTGCCGGATCGAACAGCCAACTTTCAGTCAGCCGCCATAATCCGCTCCACCGGATCGACAGCGATGGCGTTGTATTTCCGCAAGCGTTCACGGGACAAAACGGCCATTTTGCGGGGCCTTTTGCGTGATCATCTCGCAAAACACAGATGGCGCATAAAAATTCGGCGTTCATAGACGATTACCCATTCAAGAATCCTCGAAACACGGCTTTTTTGACCCGTGAACGCTTCCCGGTATTCCTTTTCCGGTGCCGGCAATCCTTTTTCTGAAAATGCCTTCAAAAACGCCGGAATGCCTATTTCCTCAGGCGGGATCATCGTTATCCGGCCTTCAGGAAGCCGGGATATTCCTTCTCCCCGGCTAGTGGTCTGAAAAGACTGAACCGGCGGATGCCGAGGTTCATGTGCCCCGGAATCGACCTCCGATGCCGAAGGGGAATTCGCTCCCCCGGAAACGGAAGCCGGATGAACCGGGGACACTCCCCGCAAAGTCTCAACCAATCGAAAACTGTTGCCGTTATTCCGCCATCGCTTTCCGCTTCCAGCCGTTCCCTGGCAATTTCATCCTTCGGCAATTGCGGCTTCGCTGCCCGCATGCCCAAACACCCTGTGAGGCTGAAATCGCGCCCAAAAACGGGATAACGGGCAATATACGGCGGTGCGCGTGTTTTTATCGCAGTCTGGCTATTTCGCCGCCATGATCTTCTTGACGAGATCGATGGCTTCAGGAGCGTATTCCTTCTCCAGCCGGGGCAGACCGATGTCGGCGAGGACCTTGCCGAATGCCTCCAAATCTATCTGATCCGGCGTGATGATGGTGATCTTGTCCTTCATGAAGTCCAACTGTTCTTTCTCCTCCTTTACCGCTATGGCGGGATATTCCCCGGCTGTCTCGAGTCCGGCCTCGAGAATTGCCCTCTGCTGATCGGGCATCAAGCGCTCCCAGACGCGCAGGCTCACGCAGACCACGTGCGGCGAAATGCCCCAAGGAATCATGCTTAGGTAGTCCTGCACCTCGTACAGTTTGCTGCCGACGATGTTGCCGGTCGGGTTGTGCTGCCCCTGGACCACGCCGCGGTCAAGCGCCAGATACAACTCGGCGAAATCCAAGGGAACGGGAACCGCATCCACGGCTGCGGCCATGATATTGAAAGCCGGGACATTGGGATTGCGGATTTTCAGGCCCTTGAGATCGGCAGGCTTCCTGACCGCGATCGCCTTGGTCGTTATGTACCGGAATCCCCCATGGGGAACGATGAAGATGGGCTTGACCTGGATTTGTTTCTCGAACAGGGCGGCGATGTCCTCGCCGGTCTTGCCGGCGAAAACGCGGACGAAGTGGTCCAAATCCCGATACAGCATCGGCGTTTCTAGAATACCGGCCCAGGGCAAGAGGTGGGAGAAGGTGCCGGCTATTGTCATATCCACGGTTCCAGAACGGACCCCGGCTTGAAGATCCCGTTCATTCCCCAGCGTGCCGGAATCGAAAAGCGAAATAGTGACCCCGCCGCTGGTCTTGGCTTCCACTTTGGCCTTGAAAAGAGTGCCTATGCTTTGCTGCGGACTTGCCGGAGCCCCGACATGCCCCAACTTGATGTCGACAGCCTCGGCAGCGGCGCCAGCGAGCAGGAAGACGATAGCCGCGGATAATGCCATGATCCTTTTCATGTTGTCTCCATTTCCTTAACAAAATGAACGCCCATATCCACTCCACCCCGGAAAGCGAATCCGCCTCCAGAAAAAATACCACTTCGCCATCCTCCAAAAAAGTACCCGTTCGCGGGGCAAAAAAGTTGTTTTGCGGGGCTTTTTAAGCATTTGTTTTACAAACCACGGGGTTTCACCGAAAGTGGGTGTTTTCGGACAATTATGTACCCAAAAAACCTTGAAAAATGGCTCTTTCGACCCGCGAATGCTTCCCCAAAGAAACGAAACGGTTCAGGGCAACTTTCCGATGCCGTCCCAATCCGCCATATCCACGCCTTCCACCTCCTGCATGGTTACGACGATAAAGGTCAATACGCGGCAGCCCGGCTCAACATGGCCGCCCAATGCCGTCTTGTCGTCGGTGAAGAGTATATGGGCGTGAACCCGACCGTCGATCACCGCTCCGCTGATCTGCACGACGTCCAAGGCAGACTCGCCCTTGACAAACGCATTTTCAGGCGGAAGGTTGGAATCCGCCACCACATGGAAATGATACGAAGCAACAGATCCGAACCCGGCGAGGATCAGCGCGTTCCGGATACTTTCCCTCTTCACGGCCTCTTCCAGGGATTCCAGAAGATCCTTGCCGTTGCCGAGGCGCAAGGTGATAAAGCGCTTGAGCGTGTGGGACTTGACGATCATGATATCCTCCTGAAATCGGGCGGGTTGCCGCCGTCCAATCATTTTTTGCTTTTTGAGGCGAGATTCCTTATGGAATCGCCTGGCAGCAGCTGGCTGGGAATCAAGACCGTCATGGGCCGGGCGCCGCGATCTTTCATGCGCCTGAGCAGTATTTCACCCGCCATGCTCCCCTCCTGATCCGGATTCTGGCTTATGCAGGTCGGGGTTATGAAAAGAAGCTCCCGGTTGGGGATGTCGCCATAAGAGGCGAAGGAAATGTCCCCGGGGATTGCAACTCCGCGCATTCTCAGGCAAGCCAGGGCGCCGTAAGCCATGGCATTATTCATCGCCACAATTATGCTAGGCGGCCGGCGCACGTCCAGCAATGCTCCGGCACCGTTCCATCCCGATTCCTGATAATAATCTCCGAAATGGATCCTCGGCTGCGGCAGGTCGATCCCCTTCTCTCTCAGAGCCGTCACGAATCCGTTGAACCTCTCCGTTCCGGTGGATATGTTGTCCGGACCCCGGATAAGCCCTATGTCGCGGTGGCCCATGGACAACACGTGCCGGCCCAATTCATAAGCCCCCCGGAAGCCGTCGTTCCCCACAAAATCACCCTGAAACAAATCGGACGGCACCTTCCGGGACAGCAATACAACGGGAAGTTGGCGCGAAAGCTCCACTACCAAGCCATCGTTATGGACGCTGACGTTTATGATCAGCCCGTCAATCTTCTTGGACAACAGAAGATCGAGTTGGCTTCTTTCCCGCGCCTTGTCGCCACCGGTCGAACAGACGATGAGGCTGAAATCGTTGGCGGCAAGCATTTCCTCCAGCGCTTTGGCCGCCACCATGAAATGGACGTTGGCTATGTCCGAAACGATGTAGCCTACCGCATAGCTACGATTATGCCGCATGCCTCTCGCCATGGCGTCGGGGCGGTATCCGATTTCCGAAATGACCCGCTTCACCCTGGCTGCGGTCCCGGGTTCCACGCGGCACTTGTTATTCACCACCCGCGAAACCGTGGCGATGGACACCCCGGCCCGCCTGGCAACATCGTGGACAGTCGCTTTCCCCACTCGTCAGCCCCTGCCCATATTCAAGTAAACGTATTCTTGACAATCGCACCTGAAAATTCCGCTGCCGGCGCTAGACTCTGTCCTGTCGCAAATTCAGAAACTTCGAAAATTATCGAAGAATAAGACAATTTTTTTTCTTGTGACACCACCATCGGAGAACCTGTCGGCGGCATGTGCGCATAGAAAGATCATCATGTTGTCAGTAAACGTTTACACATATACAATGTTTCATTTGCCTGTCAAGAAAAAAATAAATTCCCGGAGCCTCTCGGTGGGCTTTTGGAAATTATGCGGCCCAGGCGAGAGCATTGACAGGGAGTTCCTGAATTAT
>JAITKH010000427.1 GCA_031278535.1 Planctomycetota bacterium
GATCGAAACCTCGCAAAATATTCTCTTCATTTTTACCGAAATTCAGTCGCTTTTTCCCCAATTTTCCGATGATTTCGCAGTTTGATGGCACTTATTCAGGGACGACGAATATAGTCGTCCCTGAATAAGTGGCAAAAATCTTCAAAAAGCCGCATAAAATACGTTTTACGCTTGATTTGTAATCCATCCTGATGTATAGTGTGCAACACGCACACAAAAACGACTGGAGCCCGAGGCCGCCGATCCCTTCCCGGGCGCCTTTTGTGGTGGGAGTTTCATGTCGCCAACCAGAATTGTCCGATTGTGCCGCCGCCACTGGGCAAAGCCCGCCTGTTTCATCGCCTTCCTTCTTGTCTGGCAGGCGGCGGTGACGGGGCTGGGCATCAAGGTTTTCATCCTCCCTTCTCCCGCCGCCATCCTCTCGCGCTTGGTGGATCCCGCCGCCATCGCCAAATTCAAATGGCCTACTCATATTTCCGCCACCTTCATCGAAATTTTCCTCAGTTTCCTGGCTACCGCCGCCGCGGGCATGATCCTGGCGATTGCCATCGCTTGGTCCAACCGGCTGGCCGCTTTGATTACCCCGCTCATCGTCTTTTTCAACTCACTGCCAAAAATCGCCTTGGCGCCGTTGTTTATGGTCTGGTTCGGCTACGGGGTGCTTCCAAACATCCTGATTGCCGTACTGGTGTCTTTTTTCCCGGTGGTGATCAACACCGTCGCCGGCCTCGTCAACATTGACGAGGATCTCCTGGACCTGGTGCGGTATCTCAACGCGTCCAAGTTCCAGATATTTGTCAAAATCCGCCTTCCGGGCTCGCTTCCCCTTGTCTTCTCCGGCTTCAAGATTAGCGCCACCATGTGCGTGGTGGGATCGATTGTGGGCGAGTTCATCGCCTCCGAGCGCGGTCTCGGGTTCATGTTGAAAGAGGCGCAGGCGTTCATCGACACCCCGACCATGTTCGCCAGCCTCTTTCTCATTTCGCTTCTGGGCATGTTTTTTTTCACCGCCATTTCCTGGCTTGAGGCTCTGGCCATGCCCTGGCGGCGGCGGGAGGGCGAGGAAACATGAATCGGGGGCGGGACAGGACCCGGCGGACGGGGAAATCCGGATTCGGCGTGGCGCGGAACCTGCAAGCTGCGGCCGTCATCGTCGGCATGTTCGCGGTTTGGGAGGCGGCGGTACGGATATTCGACATTCCGGAATATGTCCTGCCCTCGCCCATCTCGGCCGTGGATCACCTGATCTTCAGGCAGCCCGACGCGAATTACGACTGGCCGCTCCAAATCCGCACGACCGCCCTGGAGGTGGGAATCAGTTTCTTCGCCACCGCCCTGGCCGGTTTCGCCATCGCCATCGCCATGTCCTGGTCCAAGCTGATTCGGGACATCCTGCTTCCCCTGTTCGTCTTCGTCAACAGTCTGCCCCTGATCGCCATCGCCCCCATCCTCCTGATCTGGGTAGGATACGGCCTGAAATTGAACGTTCTCATTGCCTTCCTGGTCAGCTTTTTCCCGGTGGTGATCAACACCGCCGCCGGCATGGAAGCGGTGGACGAGGATCTCCTGGATCTCGTCCGCTATCTCAACGCTTCGACCTTCCAGGTGTTTGTGAAAATCCGCATCCCCAATTCGCTACCCTACATCTTTTCCGGACTTAAAATTTGTTCTACAATGTGTATCATGGGTGTGGTTGTGGGCGAATTTATCGCCTCGGATCGCGGCCTCGGCTACATCATCATCAACTCGCAATACACCATGGATATTCCGCCGGTATTCTCGTCCCTGATCGTCGTATCGCTTCTGGGCGCCGCCCTCTATGGAGTGGTGGCCCTGCTCGAAAAAATCCTCATGCCCTGGCGCCGGGCCGGGGAGTGAAAGATTGTGTCGGGGAACCATTTGCTTCGTGGAGGGAACGCCATGTCCAGAATCGTCAAGGGCATTCTCCTGGCCTTCGTCTTTGCCGGCCTGATCGCGCCGGCAGTTTCGGCAGGGGAAAAGGAAAAGGTGCGGATGCAGCTTAACTGGCGCATATCCGGGGATCACGCGCCCTATTACATCGCCACCGACAAGGGATGGTACGCGGAAGAGGGGCTGGATGTCGACATCATGATAGGTCAGGGTTCCGGTTACTCGGTGCAGGTCATCGACTCGGGCGGGGCCGACATAGCCATTTCCGACGCTCCGGTGCCCATCAAGATGCGCAATGACGGCGCCAAGGTCAAAATCATCGGCATCATTTTCGACAAGCACCCGAACTGCATGTTTTTCTGGAAGGACTCGGGCATAACGAAACCGCAGGACATTGTCGGCAAGACCGTGGCGGTGCCGGCTACCGACGGCCACAAACTGATGTGGCCCACCTTCGCCAAGCGCATCGGCGTCGACCCCGACTCGGTCCGTTTTATCAACATCGACGCCGCCGCCAAGGCCTCGGCCCTGACGGGCAGACGGGCGGATGTGATTTTCGAACTCTATACCATGTATCCGGTCTTAGCCAAGGCTATCCCGGAAGGCCAGCTTGGCCATATCCTTTGGGCCGATTACGGCTTCGACCCCTACGCCCATTCGCTCATCACCTCCGACGACATCATCAAGGCCCGGCCGGAAATGCTCAGGAAATTCCTCCGCGCCACCTATCGGGCCTGGCAGTTCGCCCTGGACAATCCCGAGGACGCCATCGACATCCTGATCAAATACCAGCCGGTCAACCGCGACGACATGCTCGCCAACTTGAAGACCGAGATGGAGTTCTTCCGTACCGACCGCTACAAGAACAACGGCATCGGCTACATCGATCCGGTCAGGATGCGGGAAACCTACCAGACGCTGGAGAATCCGAATTATCCGTTCGAGGATTGTTACGACCCAAGCTTCCTTCCGAATCCCCCCTTCAAATACAATTTTTGATTGTTCGCGGCCGCGCTTCGGCCCCCGATCTGCGGGGTCGAAGCGCGTGGAAACCCTTTTCGAACGCAACCGGAGCCGGGACATGAGCGAAAAGCCGCTGTTATCAATCAAGGAACTCAAGAAGACATTCTGGACTCGCGACGGAGAGCTGGAGGCGCTGGGGAGCGTCAGCTTCGACATTTATCCTCGCGAGTTCGTCTCCATCGTCGGTCCTTCCGGCTGCGGCAAGACCACGCTCC
>JAITKH010000441.1 GCA_031278535.1 Planctomycetota bacterium
GGTCGAGCTCAAGCGCAACATCAAGGATGCCTGGTGGCGCGACATGGTCCATCGCCGCGAGGACGTGGTCGGGCTCGGCTGTTCCAGTATCATGCATCCCGACGTCTGGAAGGCTTCCGGCCATTTGGCCGGCTTTTCCGATCCGTTGGTGGATTGCCGCAATTGCAAGGAGCGCTTTCGGGCCGACAAGGCTCCGAAGGCCGTTCCCGGCTCTCCCGCGACCTATCGTGAGGGCGGCCGCAGCGACGGGAAAAAACTTTCCGGCGCGGTCGGCCCTCAGGGTTACGTGTGCCCGATCTGCGGTTCGGGAGATCTTTCGCCCGAGCGCCAGTTCAATCTCATGTTCCGCACCTCGCTCGGTCCGGTCGACCCCATGCAGGAGATTCTGGACGCGGTGGACGATCTGGCCCGTCTCGATCCGGACGCCCGAAAGGAGCGGCTGGCCGGCATTATCGGGCGTGCCGCCGTATACCTCCGCCCGGAGACGGCCCAGGGCATGTTCGTCAATTTCCTGAACGTTCTCAATTCCTCCCGCCTCAAGCCCCCGTTCGGGGTGGCCCAATGCGGCAAGTCCTATCGGAACGAGATCTCCGCCTCCAACCTCACCTTCCGCACCTGCGAGTTCGAGCAGATGGAGATGGAGTATTTCGTCGAGCCGGGAACGGACGAAAAATGGTTCGAATACTGGTCGCGGACCCGGTTCGAATGGTACCGTTCGCTTGGCATGCGGCCGGAGCGTCTGCGCCTGCGCCCCCACGAAAAAGCGGAACTTGCCCATTACGCCAAATCCTGCGTGGACGTCGAATACTTTTTCCCTTTCGAAAACCCGGACGGCGAGGGCGAATGGGGGGAACTCGAGGGCATAGCCAACCGGACCGACTACGATCTCAGGAAGCATTCCGAACATTCCGGCAAGGACCTTTCCTATTTCGAGACCGAGACCAAACGGCGCTACACGCCCTATGTGATCGAGCCGGCGGCTGGCGCCGATCGGGCGACGCTGGCCTTTCTCTGCGACGCCTACGACGAGGAAACGGTGAACGGGGAGAAGGACGACGTCAGGACGGTGCTCCGTTTCCATCCGCGCCTGGCGCCGGTCAAGATCGGCGTCTTTCCCCTGGTCAGGAAGGACGGCCTGCCGGAAAAGGCGAGGGAAATCTTTGCCGATCTCCTGGCATCCGGCATCAATTCCTTTTACGACGAATCCGGCGCCATCGGCCGCCGCTACCGCCGCATGGACGAGGCGGGGGCGCCCTGGTGCGTCACCATTGACGCGGAGACGAAGACCGAAGGGACCGTTACCGTGCGCGAACGCGACAGCATGGCGCAGTCGCGGGTCCCGGCCGCAGGACTGGCCGATTATTTTCTGGAGCGTCTCGGGACGGCCGGCGCCTGAACGACCGCATCCCCGGACAGAAAGGAAAGGGGCGACATGGAATACAAGATACGCTATATCAGGAACAGGAAAAGCAGGAGGATCCGGAACAAGGAGGCTGCCGGGTTCGTCCGCGTCAAGATTCGCGGCCGCAAGCGTTGGGTCAGGAAAACGCAGCCGGAAAAGAAGGTCTGAGCGTCACGGCGGTCCAGCCGCCGGACGCGGATTGCGGAAGGGATTGCGCGATGGTTCTTGACAAAAACGGGACCGGCGAACGGGTCGAAGCCAAAGTGGATCTGGGCAACCTGTACCGCCAGGAAACCTATACGGATCTCGGCGTCGGGTCCATTCAGTGCCTCCACCCCATCACCCCCGAAGGCGCTCCGGATGCGTCCCGGAAAAGCCTGTTCATGGGTACGGCGCAGATTATGACGCCGCACGGCCCGATTCCGGTACAATGCGAAATTCCGGCCGACACCCTCCGCGCCGCCTGCCTGGCCTTCCCGAATGCCGTCAGGACGGCGGTGAACGATCTGCTGCGGGAAGCGCGCCAGATTGAGCGGGAACGGCAGGGCGGCATCGTCATTCCGAGGGGCGGGAAGATCGAACTGCCCTGAGGCGGGATTGCTGTCCGCCGCGACGGGCGGAACCCGGGGGCGCGGATATGGGGGTCGGAGAGATCATTTCTTTTTTGCGGGAAAAGCCGGGCGCCCGGGTAGCCCTTTCCGGGCATGCCCGTCCCGACGCCGACAGCCTTGGCGCCTGTTTCGCCCTGGCCGACATCCTTCTTTCCCGCGGATATCGGGCAATCCTTCCGAATCCCGGTTTCATTCAGGAGAAGTTCCATTTCCTGATCCGCCGCGAATTGATTGTCGAAACCGTCGATTCCCGCTGGTGGAACGACCAGGACATCATGGGCGTCATCGACTGCGGGGAAATTTCCCGCCTGCCGGACGCCAACCGCGACGCCGCTTCCGCCCTTCCCGTTTTCAACATCGACCACCATGTTTCGAGCCCGGGAGTGGGACGGGCGATCTGGATCGAATCTTCCGCCAGTTCCAGCAGCGAAATGATTTTCCGTCTTGCCCGCGCCGCCGGCTGGTCCTTGTCGCCGTCCGCGGCCCAATCCTTGTGGACAGGCATAGTCGCCGACACCGGCCGCTTTTCCCAGGAAAATGTCACGCCGGAATCGTTGGAGGCGGCTCTGGGCTGTCTCTTGGCCGGGGCGTCGCCGGTTCTCACGGACACCAACCTTTTCCAGTCGGTTGGCCAGGGCGAACGCCGACTGCAGGGGCGCATGCTGGATCGTCTGGACATGTTGGCCGGCGGGCGCCTGGCCGCCTCCTGGGTGGGGATGGACGATTTCCGCGAATTCGAACTGGAACCCGCCGGCTCCTACGATTTGATCAACCTGCTGCGCGGCATCGTCGGAGTGGAGGCGGCCATACTCTTTTCCGACGTGGGCGCCGGGATCAAGGTATCCGTGCGCACGAAGGGTCCGCACGACGCGGCGCGGATCATGGCGCGTTTCGACGGCGGCGGCCATGCGCGGGCTGCGGGCTGCTCCATCCGGAAAAGCTTGGAGGAAGCGTGGCGGCTAGTGCTTTCCTCCGTCCTCGACGATTTCTTCCCTGAAACGGAAGCCGGCGTCATCCCGGACATTTCTGTCCCGGCGGCCAATTGCAACCAAACAGATGGAAAAGGAAATGCGCCGGGAATCCGGAATCGAATCCGGGGAAGTGAATCTCTTCTCCGTCCGCCACGCTCGCCGATCTGAAAAGGCCCATCGTGCGAGTGCCGAAGTCCGTTTGCTCCGGAATCGACCGCCGACGCCGAAGGGAAATTCGCTTCTCCGGGGCGGAAGCTGGATGAACCGGGGACAACTCCCGCAAAGCCTGCATCGAAGGTGTAGACTTTGCGGGGCATTACGAAAAGGCGCCGCGAGAGGAGAAACGGCAGGGTGAATAGGGAGAACGGGTTTTTCGCGCCTTGCCGGCCTCAGAGGTATTGCAGGAGGCTGAGCTGCATGATCTGGGACGACACCTGCAGGGCGGCTTGGTAGGCGTTTTGGGTCGCCTGAAAGTCGAGAACGGCCTTGGCCAATGCCTTGTCGTCCATGCCCACGCGGCTGGTATATGTGGCGGTGTAGCGGGTCACGTCGTCGGCATGCCGTTCCGAAAGCAGTTCCATCCGCTGGGAGCGGGCGCCCACGTCGCCCCGGGCGGCAAGAATGTGGTCGATGTCATTCTGGATGCTGCCGATCAGGTCGTGCAGCTTTTCCGCGTCGTTCTGGTGCAGAGCGTCGATAATGTCGTTGATTGTGGAAAACAGGTTCTCCTCCCGCTCCTGGCCGCAGTTCCGGGCGGCGCCGGTGGTGAGGACGAAATCGTCGCTTGCGCCCGCGGGCAGATTGTTTTCCGCCACTGCCATGGCGCCGGCGGGGATCAGCCAGCCGTCGGCGTCAAAGGCGAAGTTGCCATAGCGATCCACCTCGTAAAGCTGTATCCTCCCGTCGACGGCATAGGGGAAATCGCGCGAGTTTCCCGAGGGATCCGTTATGGTTGCCACCATGTTGGCGCCGGTGCCGCCAATCGTCACATTCCAGTTCGCGGGAAGCGCTATGTTGCCTGTCAGCGATCGGGAAGTCATCACCGCATGGCTGCCGTCCTTGTACAGTTTGACGTCCGGCGCCGCCGGGTCGCCTGTCCCGGCAATGACGCCATGAAAGGTTCCGGCATAATCGCAGGTTTGGCCGGGACTGATGTTGTACACGTCCCATTCCTGGATGGTCGTGTGCCTGGAACCTTCGGGCCTCAAGCCGCCGGGGAACACGGTGATATCGGTGTTCTTGTAAGGATCGTAGTTGTACACGGTTTCCGTCGTTCCGTCCGGCTGGATGGTCGCAACCGGGACCATGGGATCGCGCCCCCCATAATAATCGAAGTCGACATGGCCGGTTATTCCGGAACCGTTCCGTTCTTCGAGAATGAGATTGGGCATGTTTCCCAGCGTGTAGGGAGGCGGATTCGTGACGAAGGGGGCGTTTGCGGGACTTACGGGTTGCGCTGGATCCCAGGCCGGATTCCATTCCCCGGCCGGCACAAAGCCTTCCGCCACCATCAGGGTGTTGTCGCGGTTTTCGTAGGTTTTGCCCAACTCGTCCTTGTCTTTATAGACGCGGACATAATAGCCGGGGTCGACTTCGACGATTTCACCGTTGTCCGAGATCAGCCGCACCTTGTCGTCGGGATGCAGGGGGTCGGGCGGATAGTAAATGACCTCGGTGTAAAGGTTGCCCTCCTGATCGCTGTTCACTCCCTTCACGATGCCGGTGAAGTCGAGGCCGGTCAACTGCTGATGCACGTCGCCCATTTGTTCGTAGCTGTCGGTGTCTTCCGATACGGTGAGCCAGGCGCCGGCAAGGGATGAGCGGAACTCCAACCCCTTGCCGTCTTCCGACACCTGGGAAGTGACGTATACGCCGGCCTGTTCCACCGCCCGGTTGAAGTCCTCGATGGTGGCGAAGGTGGCGCGGAGATCATAGCCCATGGGGGCAATGTCCGTGGCTACCGTCGCGCCATTGGCGGGATTGACATAGTCGGTCGAGAGGGCCATTCCCGGAGCCGGAAAACCTGTTCCGGCGCCTGTTCCGGCGCTGTAATAACTGCCCCGGGGAATCACGGTGCCGGCAGCCGGGCCCACGCCGGCAAACCCGATTTCCTGCCCTTCGGGAATGATTGTTCCGGCCAGCAGAAGATTGGTTTCGAGCTGATAGCCTTTTGGAAAAACGACGTCGCTCTCCAGGGGTGTGCCGGCCGTCAGGACATACCCGTTCGCAAAAGTGATGTCGGCGGTAAATTCTTGCCCTTTCTTGAACAGGGTATCCGCCTTGAGGACGAACGGCGTCGCCGCTATCGCCTGATCCGCAACCAATTCCGTCGCTCCGCTGAAAACGACGGTTCCGGCCTGCGAATCGGCCGGCAACCGGTATGTAATGCCGGCGGGGTTGGCGGCGCCGGTTCCCATGACGGCTCCGGCCTCTCCAAATGCCGTGTTGGCCGGCAGTTCGATGAAAACCGAACCCGCTATCCCTTCGAATCCCTCCGCGCCGATGAATTCTATCCGGCCGGAGGCGGCCTGGGCAAGTTTCGTCGGATCGGCCGCGTCCATCTTGCCGGCGAGATCCAGGCTGGCCGTGGCGATCAGTTGGGCCGGTTGATCGTTGAAGGCCGGACGGCACAACTCGACGATGAATTTGTTCGTTGCCGGGTCGAACCGGTAATTGACCGAAACGTCGCCGTCCAGGTCCGTCGAGGCCGGATGGTTTTCGTCATAGCCGTCGGCCGGCGGCTTGTCGAGACCGCGGATTTGCCAGCCGGAGGCGATATTGAGCGCGTCCTTAGGGGCGCCGTCCGGATAGCTCTCCTCAATGAAGGCGGGGACATGGACCGAGGCCTGCAGGTTTTGTCCGAAATCGACCGACAGGTTTACCGTCGCCTCCTTGACAGCGGGCGGCAGCACCACTCCCACCGTGCCGGACAGGCCGGAGGAATTGGCCTCCTCCAGGATTACCGTGCCGCCGCCGCCGCCGGCTTTGTATATGCCGGTGGCCACGAGATCGCTGGCCTTGGCGCTGTCGAGGGGGCGGCTGTAGATTTCAATGTGGATTTCCGGATCGGTTTCCGTGCCCCGGTTGACGGCGCGGGCATAGAGTTCGCCGTTGGGGCCGGTGTTGCCGCCCTGCAACAGGCCGGCCAGGTTCCATTCATTGAAGACATTGCCGGAGTCCTGGCTGGTTTCGCTGACGACGGTGGCGCCAGGCTTCTGGCCGTTGGTAAAGGTGTAGACGGCGTCGTTGTAGCCCTCGAGATCGGCCAGCAGGGTCCGGTCGGAGAGGCGGGGATTCAAATCCCGGCCGTGGAGGAAACCGTCCAGTACCGGATCGGGGCTGCCCGGATCGAATTTGTTGGCCGTTCCCTTGATTCCAAGCGCCTCCGCCACCTTGTTGCCCGCCGCTTCGTCAATTCGCAGCGAGTCATAGAATCCCCCGATGTTCTTGTATACGAAGTCGAGCTTATCGTAGACGGCCGTTTCCCCCGCTCCGCCGGCAATGCCGAAACCGCCGGGAGCGTATCCCGGATCGCCGGTGTAGGCCAGGTTGTACCGCGTTTCGTAAACGGTCGGTTCGGGGAGCGGCTCGCCCAGATCGAACTCCTGGAGCGAAATGCCGTTGTGCTCGGGGTTGATGGTCACCTTGACGTAACGATCCTGCAGATCGTGCCAGTTGAGATTGGCCGGATCGAGCCAGCCGTTCTTTGCCGTGTCAAGATTGCGGGAGGCGTCGAGCGTGGCCTTCTCGATGGCGTCCTTGACGTCCTCCAGGGTGTCGCAGGACGAGAGATCGACCTCGAGGCCGTCGGGGTAGGCGCTGTAATACACGG
This sequence comes from Planctomycetota bacterium, assembly GCA_031278535.1. Taxonomy (GTDB): domain Bacteria; phylum Planctomycetota; class SZUA-567; order SZUA-567; family SZUA-567; genus JAJBSZ01. The sequence goes on from JAITKH010000441.1 coordinate 6,817, forward strand.
TGATTTTGCCCTTGGGCACGCCGGAACCGCCGTTCAGATCGGCCAGGCGGGTGGAGTTGTCGGTGGCAAGGCCGACGTCGGGATTGAGATCCCGGCTGACGATGCTGGTTACCATGTTGCCGTAGGCGTCGGTGCCGGTGGCGTTGATCGCCATGGTCGTCTGGTTGTCCACCAGGACGTTGATGGCCTGGTCGTTCCCGGCATAGTTGACGTAGCGCCCGTTGACGATGGTGAAGGGCGGGGTGGTGGTGTTCTGGCCGCCGAAGATGTACCGCTCGCCGTCCATGGAATTGCCGGTCAGGACGATTTGCTGGAGTATCTGGTTCATTTCGACGGCGTTGGCCGCTCGCTGCTCCGGAGTGGTGCTGTCCTGGGCCGCCCCGACGGTCAGGCTCTTGATCGTGTCCATGATGGTCTTGTTTTCGCCCAGGTATCCGTCGGTCAGGTTGAGGGAACCGAGGGCGGTGGCGATGGTGCGGTTGTATTGCTCGGTGCGGGAGACGATATTGACCAGCCGGATGCCGAGGTTGGCGGAAAGGGGGTTGTCCTCCAAGTCCACCACCTGCCGCAGGGTCGACATCTTGATCGACGCCTTCGTATAATTCTGGAAATTCCGGGTCATGTGGAGAAGCGACGTGTTGTTGGTCATCTTCGAGGTGATGCGCATGGCTGCAGCCTCCTTGCCCCGTTTCCCGCGGCGAGTCACTACATGTTGATCAGCGTCTCGTAGAGCTGGTCCATGGTGCTGATGAACTTCGCCGCCGATTGAAAGGCCCGCTGGTAGGTGATCATCCTGGTCACCTCTTCGTCCTCGTTCACGCCGGCCAGCGATTCCCGCTGGTTGAACATGCTGGCGGCAATGTCCTCGGAAAGCAGTTTCATGTTGCTGGCGCGGTTGGCCTCGCTTGCCAGCCGGCCGGCGACCGACTGGTAATAGCTCTCGAGCGTCATGCCCGAAAGATTTTTGACGGCCGCGTCCCGGACCGCAATCAGGGCCAGGGCGCCGCTGTTGTCGCCCTTTTCGAAACTCTTGGCGCCGCCGAGGAGTTCCGGCTGGCCGGCCAGTGTCGGGTTGACGCCCATGGTGACGGCGTTGTGCCCGGTGAAGAAAACGTTCAGGCCGAGGGCGGCAAGTACGCCCGAAGTGTCCTCGCCGAAGCAGAAACCGTAGTCTTCGGTCTTCGACTCGATGGTGACGCGGTATTGGCGGTCGATTTTCACCTCGAAGACGCCGGGCATGGCGTTGTCGAGGGCCTTTTGCATCCTGTTCACCAGCGAGTTCTCGGCCTCGGGGTTGTCCGGATCCCAGAGAATCGTGTCGGGTTCGCCGTTCGGGCCCGACCGGCCGTCAAGGTCCACCTCGATATTGATGGTGGTCGGCTCGTCGGTGCCGCGGTTGTGGATGACGATTTCGAAGTTGCCGTTTTGTATTTGGAACGTCCCCTCAGGTATCAGGTCCTTGTATACCATCCTGTCGAGGGTGTCGGCCGGATTGAAGGGGGAATTGAGGGAAGTCAGGGTCGAAAAGCTCTCCAGCCCCCGGGTCTGCGAATAGGCGCGATTGAATTCCCAGATGAAGTTGCCGGCAAGACTGTCCAGATTGTCCTTGTAGCTCTTGATGACGACGTCGCGCATCTCCAACTGGGCCGCCAGTTTGCCGTCGGTCGGGGTCAGGGGATAGTGGTCGCTGTCGAACACCGGGGTGTTGACAATGGTCCCGTCGCTCGATGGGGTCTTGTCCATGGTTATCGGCTTCACCTGATCGTAATACACCAGGTTCCGGCCGTGGATGGAGACGATAAAGGAACCGTTCGCCTCCTCCTCCACGTCGATGTCCATGTAACTGTACAGTTCCTTGATTGCCTCGCCCCGCTGGTCGCGGAGATCGTTTGCCGTTCGAGTGGAGGCGCCGCCCAGTTCGGTGGTGACGATGGTCTTGTTCAACTGGGCCACCGTTTCCAGCAGGCGGTTGATTTGCGTCACCGATTCGGCCACTTCGTTGTCCACGTCCTTGCGGTATTCCGCCAGCTGTTCGCCCATGCTGTTGAACCGCTTGACAAGCTGTTCCGCCTCGGTAATGGCGGTGGTGCGGACGGAGAGGTTCTCGACATGGGCGCTGTAGTCGGCCATGCCGTCCCAGAAGAGGCTGATCGAGTCCGAAAGGGCGTTTCCGGACAATTCGTTGAAGAAGGTTTGCAAATTGCTGTAGCAACCCTGGAGATCCCCGTAATAGGTGTCGGTGGAGGTGGCCTGCCGCAACTGTTTCTCGATATACTCGTTTCCGACGCGTTTAATCGACTGCGTCCAGACTCCGGTTCCGACGATGGAATTGCCCAGGCCGGCGGTCCAGCCCTTCAGCGCCTCCTGGTTCAGGGTCTGGCGGCTGTAGCCGGCGGTCTCGATGTTGCCCAGGTTCTGGCCGGTGACGTCAAGGCCGTAGCGGGCCGTGAGGAGGGCGCTGGTGCCGATGGCGAGCGAATGAAATCCCATGAGTCGTTTCCTCCGTGACGACAACGTTCCGTTCCGGGTCATCCACAACGTGCCGGACATACGCGACAGATAAAGGGATGCAATTGTCATGCCAATGCGTTCGTTTTTTCGGTCGACTTTGACGGCAAAGAAAATAACATCTTATTATTTAATGAATTATAAACACAGGGCTGTTTGCGGACATGTCATTTCGCCCCGATGGTTCAGGATGAGGCAACGGAGGTATTTGCCGGCATTCGCGGTTTAGGGGTTTTTAAATTTATGTCCGTAAGGGTTCATAAGGGCGATGAAGGCTTATAGGCAAGCCGGGGATTTATGCGCCCGTCGCAACTTTTAGAGCCTATCTTAGTCGTCCCTGAAAAAGGGGCAAAAATCTTCAAAAATCCGCATAAAATAGGATATTTTCGTTGTATTTTTATGAAAATGCGATATGATTTTTTGCAGGATTTTCCTTCTTTCTCTCTGGAAAGCTTGCAAAATGAAGCCGGGAATGAGCCCCATTCAGGATCCCCCAAGCCAGTCTCTTCGGGGTGCCGCTCGAAAAAATCGTCAATCCGCTGCATCCCTTGGTGATATTGGCCGGGAAGATCAATTGGGATCGCTTCGAAAAGGAACTGGGTTCCAGGTTCTGTGAAACCAACGGCGCGCCGGCGAAACCCATTCGCCTGATGGTCGGTCTGCATTATCTCAAGCACGCCTACCGTCTCTCCGACGAAAAGACTGTCGAAGGTTGGGTGGAGAATCCATACTGGCAGCATTTCAGCGGCATGAAGTATTTCATGCACCAGGCGCCCGTCGACCCGTCGCTGATGGCGCGCTGGCGGAAGATGCTCGGAGACGGCGGCATGGAAAAGCTTCTGGCCGGGACGGTCGAGGTCGGCTTCGGGATGGAAGTCATCGCTGGAAGAAGCCTGGAGAACGTCGATATCGACGCCACGGTTCAGGAGAAAGCGATAACCAACCTACCCCACCGACGCCAGGCTTTTCCACGCCATGCTCAAGAAGTTGACTAAGTTGGCGAAGCGGGGGGGGGAGGAATTGCGCCAGATCTATGGGCGCGTATCCAGGAAGGCGTTGGTGAGGGTCGGGCGTTATTTCCATGCCTGCCAGAACAAGCGGGCGATGCGCGAAATCCGTCGCCTCAAAACGATGCTGGGGCGGGTGATTCGCGATAG
>JAITKH010000120.1 GCA_031278535.1 Planctomycetota bacterium
GAGCCAGCCGTGGCGGTAGGCGCCGCGCCGCGCCGCCATCAGACAACCGAAGGCAATGCCGGGGAGGCGGAGGGCGGCCCGGATCAGCTTCCCGGAGCAGCCTCCTCCTCCTTCGAGAACGCGCCGAAGCGCCTGTTCGTCCATCCCGGACTCAAAACGGGGCGTAAACGACGGCAAGAATTTTGGCTGCCCGGTTGCCCGCCGCGTGGAGGTGGTGGGGGACAATCGAATCATAATAAATGGAGTCCCCGCTTTTGACTAGGTATGTGTCCTTGCCGTAGGAAATCTCGATCTCCCCCTCAAGAACGTGGATGAATTCCTCTCCTTCGTGGGTGGAGAGAGCGGGTGCGCCCTCGTGCGGCTTGACGTCAATCAGGAACGGCTCCATATGCCGATCATTCTTGTTGGCGGCGAGCGAATGGAAATTCAATTCCTCCCTGGCGTCGCCCAGATTGGAACCGACGAACCGGGAAACGGCGGCGATTTCGCCGGCGCGGGTGTGGACGATGGCGTGCCCGGTCTGATCGTCCAGAAAACTCCCAAGGCGTACGCCGAGGGCGCGGGCAATCTGGAGGAGGGGTGTGAGCGACGGCACCAGTTCCCCTCGCTCCAGGCTTTCAATCAATTTTACGTTGGCGTCCTGCCCGCCCGGAATGGCGGCGGCGAGATCCTCCACCTTCATCTGCCGCCCTTCCCGGATGCGCCTGATGCGCTGCCCCACCACATTGCCGTTCGACATGATGCCTTTCTCCTGAAACCGCCTGAAAGAAAACGAAAAACGCGAGGCCGACGCCCGGCGCCGCCCGCAGCCCGCCGGAATTTCCAGGATCGGATGACAGCTTACAGCAGTTTTTCCGACATCCGGGCGCCGGCAAGGATATGCGCGTGCAAATGGAAGACGGTTTGCCCCGCCCCGATGCCGTTGTTGACAATCAGCCGGAAGTCGCCCAACCGCTGCGCCTTCGCCGCCCGCCCGGCCGCGAGCAGGAGGCCGGCCAGAAGTTCCCCCTCCCCTTCGCCGCAATCGGACAGTTTCGCGACATGGCGCCTGGGAATGGCAAGGAGATGCACTGGCGCCGCCGGCTTGATGTCCTTGAAGACGATATTGTCGGCATCCTCGTACACCCTGTCGGCCGGGATCTCCCCCGCGGCAATGCGGCAGAACACGCAATCTTTTTCCATAGCCATGATTCCCGTCCCGGCGGAAAAAAAACACGGCTGCCGCCGCCTCCCGGCCGCCGCTCCGGGAAAACATATCCAAAAGCGGCGGGTTTGGCAAGAGCGATTCTTTTTGCCGTCTCCGTTCCGCCCGGACAACCGAAATTTCCACTTTTCCGGAAAAAACTTGAGGCGGTGGGCCGTTTCGTTGTATAATAGGCTTTTCTCGACACCGCGCCGGGCTGGTCCGGCGACGGCAAGACGGGTTGTATGGGCGGGCGCCGGGCTGGATGTCCGCATTTTCGAAAACGATTTTGAATCCTGGGAGACGATTATCATGAGCATGAGCCGCGAGGAAATCAGGCAAAAGGTCATTGACATCACTTGCGACCAACTCCAGGTGAGCAAGGATCAAGTGAAGGACGAATCGAATTTCGTCGAGGACCTCGGCGCCGATTCCCTCGACATCGCCGAACTGGTCATGGAATTCGAGGACGAGTTCGATCTGGAGATTCCCGATAACGATCAGCGCATCCTCACCATCAAGGCCGCGGTCGATTTCATAGTCGAAAAAACCGCCGGAAAATGACTCGGCAGCCGGGTAGCGGGCGTTCCCCTGGCCGTCGGCAGGGACGGGGACGCAGCTGAAAGGAACCATTATTATGCCCGACGCACCGAAGCGCCGAGTGGTGATCACAGGGATGGGGTGTGTCACGCCGATCGGAAACGATCTGGAGACGGCGTGGAAGGGGATACTGGAAGGAAAATCCGGAGCCGGTCCCATCACCCATTTCGATCATTCAGCCTTCGAGGTCCACTTTGCCCACGAGGTGAAGAATTTCGATTCGACTGCCCGCATGGACGCGAAAGAGGCGAAGCGGACCGACCGCTTTGTCCATTTTGCCCTGGCGGCGGCCAAAATGGCGTCCGAAATGGCGCTTCTCACGCCCGGTTCGTTCGATTCCGAACGGGCCGGTGCCGTATACGCTTCCGGCATAGGCGGCATCCGATCCATTGAGGATCAATACGAACGGTACAAGATCAAGGGGCCGAAACGCATCAGCTCCTTCACCATCCCGTTCCTGATGATCAACGACGCCTGCGGGCAGCTTGCCATCGACTTCGGCCTGAAGGGGCCGAATTACGCCACCGTTTCCGCCTGTTCCAGTTCCGCCCACGCGATCGGCCTGGCCATGCGGCACATCCAATGGGGCGAGGCCGACATCATGTTCACCGGCGGATCGGAGGCCGGCATATCCATCCTCGGCCTCGGGGCCTTCATCAACATGGGAGCGCTCTCGACCCGGAACGACGACCCGGCCGCCGCTTCCCGCCCCTTCGACAGGGACCGCGACGGCTTCGTCCTGGGCGAAGGGGCCGGCGCCGTCGTCCTGGAGGAACTCGGTCACGCCAGGGCGAGGAACGCCCCCATCCTGGCCGAGATCCTGGGGTATGGCTTCACCGACGACGCGCATCACATCACCGCGCCCGACGACCAGGGCGATGGCGCTTCCCGCGCCATGAGGCGGGCCATCGCCGATTCCGGTCTGTCGCCCTCCGACATCGGCTACGTGAACGCCCACGGCACCTCCACCCCGCTGAACGACCGCACCGAGGCGGCGGCCCTGAAACATGTCTTTGGCGCCAGATTGGGCGCCGGAACGGCGGTCAGTTCCACCAAGGGGCATACGGGACATCTTCTGGGCGCGGCCGGAGCGATCGAGGCGATCTTCACGGTCATGGCCATCCGGGACGGCGTGGTTCCGCCGACCATAAATTTCCGCACCCCGGATCCGGAATGCGACATCGACGTCACCCCGAACCGGCCGAGGCGCAAGGACATCCGCTACGCCCTGTCCAACAACCTCGGCTTCGGCGGCCATAACGCCTCCCTTTGTCTCGCCCGCTGCGACAGTTGAGCCGGATATCGGTTCCGCCCTCTTCCCGGGCGGGGCCGAAGGAAAACGCATTTCTTCCCGCCGTTTTTCCGGCGATGGGAAGAATCGCGCCCCGGAATCGCCTTCGTCGCGTCGGGCGGGGCATGGAGAAAAGACGTTTCCGGCGCTTTTGTGAAAGAGGAGAAGAAAGGGATGCTTGATTATTTTCTGACCGAAGAACAGGCCATGATGGTGGAAACGGCCCGGGACATCGCCCAAAAGAAAATCCTGCCGGTCCGGGCGAAATACGACGAGGAGGAAATATTTCCCCGCGACGTGTTCGAAGCCATCGCCCGGGCGGATTTGACCGGCGTCTATATTCCGGAGGAGTTCGGAGGTTCGGCCGGGAATACCCCCATCATGAACATGTGCCTGGTGACGGAAGAGTTGTCCAAGGCCTGCGGCGGCATTTCCCTCTCCTTCGCCTCCACCGCCCTGGGGGCGCTCCCCATCATTCTTTCCGGGGACGGGGAGCAGAAAAAGCGCTGGCTGCCGCGGATCGCCGCCGGGGCGCTCGCCGCCTTCGCCATTACCGAAGCCGACGCCGGCTCCGACTCGGCCGCCATGCGCACCAACGCCGTCCGGGACGGGGACGACTACGTTCTGAACGGTTCCAAAATGTTCATAACCAATGGCGGCGAGGCCGAGTTGTATTCGGTCATCGCCATGACCGACAAGGGGAAGGGCGCGCGCGGCGCCTCCTGTTTCGTCCTGGAGAAGGGGATGCCCGGCTTCGGTTTCGGCCGGAAAGAGCGGAAAATGGGCATTCGCGCCTCGGCCACCCGCGAACTGATTTTCCAGGACTGCCGTGTTTCCGCCGCCAATCGCTTGGGCCGGGAAGGCACCGGCTTTCTGACCGCCATGAAGACGTTCGACAGTTCCCGCCCCGGCGTCGGCTCCCAGGCGCTGGGTATTGCCGCCGGCGCCCTCGATCTGGCGGTGGACTATGCCCGGGAGCGGAAACAATTCGGCCGGCCCGTCATCGCCAACCAGGGCCTGCAATGGATGCTCGCCGACATGGCAACCCGGGTCGAGGCGGCCCGCGCCCTCATCTACGCGACCGCGCGCTGGATAGACGCCGGCGCGAAGCGTCCCACCATGGCCTCGGCCATGTCGAAATGTTTTGCCTCCGACGCGGCCATGAAGGTGACCCTCGACGCCATCCAGATCTTCGGCGGGGTTGGCT
>JAITKH010000125.1 GCA_031278535.1 Planctomycetota bacterium
TCCTGTCCTTCATTTCTCCGGAGTCGCCTATCCAGATACGGCGCCATGCTCTCATAAGTTTGGCCCAGCTTCCCCTTTCAACAGGGCGGCATGCGGATGTCGCCTCGGCCTTGTATCCATTGCTGGACGATCCGGACTACGGCGGATTAGTTCGCCACGTGGTATCCGTTCTTGACCTTCTCATGCCGGCGAAAGAAGACGAACTCGTTCTCCAGGGACTGCTTGGCAATCGGCACGCCAACGTCAAGGTTTTCGCCATTGGCAAGCTGGCCGCCCTTGATTCACTGGAGAATGCCCAGTTGATCCTCAACTTCGTTCCGGCAAGCGATCAGAACCTCAAGGATGCGGCGCTGGAGGCGTTGTCCCGGATGTCGTCGGCCGTGAACATTGTCCTGAAGGCAATCGACGAGAATTCAGGCCAGATACGGGTCCATGACATCGTCCAGATCCTCGGCAGCCATCGAAACCGCATAACCACCGAGCGGGCGCGGAACCGGGTTCGGAAGATGCTGGAGATGAAGGAAAAGGGCGACAAGCGCTTCGAATCCGCATGGGAAGCGCTCAAGCAGCTTCGCCCGGACATTCTCCAGGCCGAGGTGCTGAAGCGCGCGGACGCCGCTTTTGCCGCTTCCGATTATCGCGGAGCCGCCGCCAATCTGGGGCTTCTGGAAAAGGGCGGCCTTCTCGACGCGAGTCTGCGCTACCGGATGATGCTGGTGACGCTGAAAATTTCCGACAAGTCGCGGTCCAGGGGAAACCGTGCGGCCGACCCGGCTCTGGAGCACGCCGCCGCCCTTCTTGCCGACAATGCCCGCGAATTCAAGGCAAAGATCCTGGCCGAGGACATCCTTACGGACGAGGATTTTCTTTATCTCGGGTTTCATTTTTCCGAACGCATCAACGAGGAACGCCGTTTCGGCGCGGATTTGCTCCGCCACGTGGTCAATCGCTGGCCGCGGCGCCACAGCGCCGTCCAGGCCAGGCAAAAATTGCAATTGGAAGGCCATCAGTAGGTGATTTTCAGGACGGTTGAGCGGCAGTTGGATCGATTGATTCGAAAAATTTCGGTGCGAAGCCTGAAAACTGTACAGAAATGACCGTTTTGACACGTGAACGCTTCCAAAAACCATTCCGGTTCGGGGATGATATTTTCGACCTACTCTCCCGATTCACCACGCATGCCAGGAGCGAATCATGAGCAGCCAGGAAAAGCGCCGCGACCCTCCCTTTCAGGCAACCAGCGCCATGGATTTCCTGCCCGGGCCGCAGATGAGGGAACTGCAGATCGCAAGGCTCAGGAAAGCCGTGGACGCCGCCTACCACGGACAGCGCTGCGGCCTGATGAAACAGAGGATGGATGCGGCGGGCGTGAAGCCCGACGACGTCAGGACGCTGGACGACATTCGCCGGCTTCCCTTCTCGACGAAGGCCGATCTTCGGGATACCTATCCCTATGGCATGTTCTGCCGGCCGGACGAGGAGGTGGTGCGCATCCATGCTTCTTCCGGCACCACCGGAAAGCCCATCGTCGCCGGGTATACCCGGAACGATTTGGATGTGTGGGCCGATTCCATGCGGCGCGGCATGATCGGCTGCGGTTTGAGCCATCGCGACATTATCCAGGTATCCTATGGCTACGGATTGTTCACGGGCGGCCTCGGGGCCCATTGCGGAGCGGAGGCGCTTGGCGCCATGGTCATCCCCACGTCGGCGGGCAACACCGAACGGCAGGTCATGATCCTGCATGATCTCGGCTCGACCGCAATCTGCTGCACCCCGAGCTATTTCGCGCACATCGCGGAGAAGGCTCCCGAGTTCGGCGTGGACATCAGGAAGACCAGGCTCCGGATCGGCATTTTCGGCGCAGAGCCGTGGAGCGACGGCCTGCGCCGGCATATCGAGGAAACAACCGGCATCCAGGCGCAGGACATATACGGATTGACGGAGATAATAGGCCCGGGCGTCGCCATCGAATGCCTTCGCCAGGACGGCCTGCATATTTTCGAAGACTACTTCTACCCTGAAATCATCGATCCCGATACGGAGGAAGTGCTGCCGGACGGAGAGGAAGGGGAACTGGTGATCACCACCCTGGCCAAGGAAGCCATCCCCATGATTCGTTACCGGACGCGGGACATCACGGCCATCATTCCCGGGCGCTGCGCTTGCGGGCGCACCGTCCGCCGCATCCGCCGCATAGGCCGCCGCTCCGACGACATGATGATTATTCGGGGAGTCAATGTTTTCCCGTCCCAGATCGAGAGCGCCATTCTCCGCGTCAAGGGGTTGTCCCCGAATTATCAGATTGTCCTGACCCGCGAGCATGAGCTGGATCAGATGGAGGTGAGGGTGGAGCTTGCCGAAAATGCGTTGGGCGACCGCATATTGGATATCGAGGAAATACAGAAATCCGTGGGACACAGTATTTTTTCCATCACCGGCCTCCATGCCAGGATCACGCTGGCCGAATCCAAATCCATTGCCAGGAGCGAGGGCAAGGCCAAGCGGGTGATCGACAAGCGCACGATCTAAAGCCGCCGCGTCTTCCCTCGGCCGCGGCGAAACGGAAAATCGTCGCGGCCGGTTTCGATATTCGCAGGACACTTTTCAGGGGGGCGGGAAAATGAAAATCAAGCAAATCGCCATTTTTATGGAAAACAAGCCCGGGCATCTTCGCACCATCTGCCGCGTCCTGGCCGATGCCGGCGTCAACATCAATACCCTCTCGCTCGCGGACACCAGCCAATACGGCATTCTGCGCCTGCTGTCGCAAGACTGGGAACGGGCCCGGGAAATACTCGCAAAATCCGGATTTGTGGTGAACGTCACCGAAGTCCTGGCGGTCGAGGTCGACGACCGGCCGGGAGGACTCTTCACCCTCCTGGACATCGTCGGCGATGCCGATCTCAATATTGAATATATGTACGCCTTCACCCATCACGTCGGCAAGAGCGCGGTCATGATACTCCGCTTCGACGATCCGGACAAGGCCATCTCCCTGCTCCAGGCGAAGAACGTCAGGTTCCTGAGCGGCTCCGACATTTTCGGGAAGGCATGACATGGCCGCCGCCAAACCCGACAACCGCATCCTGGACGTCGAGGAGACATATCCACGCGATCGGATGACGGCGCTCCAGCTTGATCGCCTCCGGAGGATCGTCGATTACGCCAAATCCCGGGTTCCCTTCTTCAAGAAGGGATTGGCCGGAATATCGGGAAACGATCTGAAAACCCTGGACGATGTGCGCCGCCTTCCCTTCACCACCAAGGCGGATCTGCATAAATCCTATCCCCTCGGCTTTCTCGCCACTCCCCGGAACGAGATAGCCCGGATTCACGGTTCAAGCGGGACCACCGGCAAAATGACCTTTGTCCCGTATTCGAAAAACGATCTCCGCAACTGGACGCGCCTGGTGGCGCGATTCCTGGTCGCCGGAGGCCTGAGGCCGGGACACCTGGTGCAAATAAGTTTCGGCTATGGCCTTTTCACCGGCGGTTTCGGGCTTCATTACGGAGTCGAGGAAGCGGGCGCGGCCGTGGTTCCGGCCGCTTCCGGCAACAGCGAACGGCAACTGGCGATTCTCCGCGATCTCCAGCCTGACGGGTTGGTGTGCACTCCCAGCTATGCCTTGGCCCTGGGCGAAGCCATCCGCGCCAAGGGCATAAGGCCGGAGGACTTGAACCTCAAATTCGGCTTTTTCGGCGCCGAACCCTGGACCGAGGAAATGCGCGGGCGCATTGAGGATGACATCGGGCTTTTCGCAACCGACAATTACGGCCTTTCGGAAGTTATCGGCCCCGGCGCCTCGGGAGAATGCGTCGAGAGAACAGGCATGCATTTCTCCGAAGATCATTTCCTCGTCGAATGTCTCGATCCGGATACATTGGAAGCGGTACCGGACGGCGAGAAGGGAGAACTGGTCATCACCACGCTCACCAAGGAGGCGATGCCGGTCATCCGTTACCGGACCCGCGACATCGCCAGTCTCAGCCATGCTCCCTGTCCTTGCGGCCGTACCGGGGTAAAAATGTCTCGCGTCTCCGGCCGTTCCGACGACATGCTGATCATACGGGGCGTGAACGTCTATCCCACCCAGATCGAGGAGGCTTTGCTCCGAATTCGGGAGGTCGCCCCGCATTATCTGATCGAGGTGTCGCGCCCGGATTCAATGGACGAGGCCATTGTCAAGGTGGAAATTGTACCGGAATTTTTCTCGGCTTCAATGCGCGACATGGTGACGATACAGGAAAGGATTGAGGGCGCCATCAGTTCCGTCACCGGCATCCGGATGGGCGTGGAACTGATCGCTCCCCAAACGCTCGAACGCTTTCAGGGAAAGGCCAAGCGGGTTTTGGATAAGCGGCCCAAGCCGGAATAGCCGCGCCCCAAACCGGCGTCAGACCGAAAATTTTCCGGATTTACCCTTTTTTCCAAACATTGAAGCAACCGTTCGTTCCAGGCCTTCCCGGAAAGGGACGGAAGGCAGATAACCCAACAGGCGCTCGGCTTTGGCGATGTCGGCAAGGCTGTTTCTGACGTCGCCAGGCCGGGGACGGGCATAAACCGGTTCCAGACAGGTTCCCAATATTTCATTGAGACAGGTTGCCAATTCATTGAGGCTCCTGCCCTTGCCGCTTCCGATATTGATTGTTTCGCCGCGCAGCGGCCGGGAAACCAGGGATGCCCCGATGGTGGCCGCCGCCACGTCGTCCACATGGGTGAAGTCGCGGGTCTGGTTTCCGTCCCCATATATTTCCGGCCTTTTGCCGCCGGCCATCAGCCGGATGAACTTTGGCACGACGGCGGCGTAGGGGCCGTTCGGATTCTGGCCGGGGCCGAAAACATTGAAATAGCGGAGCGACACGCTATCCAGGCCCCGGCATTTTGCGAAAACCGAGGCATACTGTTCCTGGGCCAGTTTGGCTGCGGCATAAGGGGAAAGGGGACGGGGAGAGTCGCTTTCGATTCGGGGAAGAACCGGGCTGTCGCCATAGACCGAACTCGACGACGCCTGGACAATTCTCCGGACGCCGGATCGGGCGGCCGCATCGAGCAGGGTGACCGTTCCGATTACCGATGACATGGCGCTTTCGCGGGGATTTTCAAGCGAGCGGGGAACCGAGGGGATGGAGGCGAGATGGATAACCCGATCAATTCCGGAGATCGCCGCCGCCGCCTTTTCCGGGTCGCACAGGCTGCCTTCGATAAATTCAAAATTCCGCGGCAATTCTTTCCGCGTCTTCCGATCGCTCGTTGAAAAATCGTCAATTCCCCGAACGGAATGCCCATCGGCGAGAAGGCGGCGGAGAATATGGCGGCCGATGAAGCCGGCGCAGCCGGTGACGAGAAAACATTCCTGCCGCATGCTTCCCTGTCATTCGCCGCCGAGGACGCCAGGGCGGACGGGAAAAGGCAAAAGGAAGGGAATAGCGCCGGATTAAGCCGGTATTTCCTTATTTTCTCCCTGCTCGATTTTCCGCCTGCGCCCTTTACCGGGAAGGTGAACATTTTCGGCGCCGGGAGCGAGGTATCCGTGCTTTGTCCCCCAAAGCTCCCACCCATCGTCAATAAGTTCCTCGTCGATGATATATTTGTGTGGCCGGGGGAGGTCCGGCAGTTCGAACATCAGGCCAATCAATATGTCCTCGACTATGCTCCTGAGCGCCCGGGCCCCGGTTCCTTTTTTCAGCGCCTTCTTGGCGATGGAACGGAGAGCCTCCTCGGTAAATTCAATTTCGGCGTTCTCCAGCGCAAACAGATGCTCGTATTGCTTGAGCAAGGCGTTTTTCGGTTCGCGCAGGATGCGGATCAGGGCATTTTCATCCATGGGCCGGATAGGGGCGATGACCGGCAGACGGCCGAGCAGTTCCGGGATGAGTCCAAATTCGAGGAGATCGTCGGCGTCCACCTGCTCCAGGAGATCGCCAAGTTCCTGATCGGCTGTTTTCCCCTGCTCGCGGTGGAAACCTATGGACTTCTGGCCGATCCTCCGGCCGATAATCTCGTCCAGGCCGTCGAAGGTTCCGCCGCAGATGAAAAGGATATTCACCGTATTTATCGGGATATATCGCTGCTCGGGATGTTTGCGGCCCCCCTGGGGCGGGACGTTGCACACCGTGCCTTCAAGCATTTTCAGGAGCGCCTGCTGCACGCCTTCGCCTGAAACGTCGCGCGTGATGGACACTCCCTGCGTTTTTTTGCCGATTTTGTCGATCTCGTCGATATACACAACGCCTTTTTCCGCTTTTACCACATCGCCGTCGGCCGCCTGGATGAGGCGAAGCAGGATATTTTCGACATCCTCGCCAACATATCCGGCCTCGGTAAGGGTGGTTGCGTCGGCGATGGCGAATGGAACATCGACCACGCCGGCTAAAATGCGAGCCATAAGCGTCTTGCCGCAGCCGGAGGGGCCGACGATGAGGACATTCGATTTTTCCACCTCGACCTCGTCGCCCTTGCCGGCCACCAGGCGTTTGTAATGGTTGTGGACAGAAACAGACAGCACTTTTTTTGCGTATTCCTGGCCGATGACATATTCGTCAAGCGCGTGTTTGAACTCCCGAGGAGGGGGGACGCGGGCAATTTTGACGTGATCCTCCCCGCGGCGGCCGAACTCGTCCTCGTCCATCAGGGTGACGCACATCTTAACGCAATCGGAACAGATGCAGGCGTCCCGATAGCCCTGGATTATCTTGCGGCGATTGTCGGGCGGACGGCCGCAGAAGGCGCAGCGCTGTCCACTTCCCTTTATCTTCCCGGAAAAATCGTCGTTTCCGGGAGGGGGGTGTTTGGACATGGAGAACCATCCTCCTAAAACGGTTTTTTCTCTGTCGACGCCTTGGCGCCGGGATGGAGCACCTCGTCAATCAAACCATATTCCACCGCGTCCTGGGCCGACATGAAGAAGTCGCGATCCGTATCCTTCTCGACGATGGCAATGTCCTTGCCGCAGTGCCGCGACAGGATGCCGTTGGTAATTGCCTTGAGACGGTTGATTTCAGCCGCCTGGATATTGATGTCCGTGGCCGTTCCCTGGGCGCCGCCCCACGGCTGGTGAATCAGGATGCGGCTGTTGGGCAGGCTGTAACGCTTGCCCTTTGTGCCGGCGGCGAGAAGGACAGCCCCCATGCTGGCGGCTTGGCCGATGCAGTATGTGGAAACGTTGCAGGAAAGATGCTGCATGGTGTCGTAAATCGCCAGCCCGGCGGTGACGCTGCCGCCGGGAGAGTTGATGTAAACCTGTATATCGTTTTCGCGATTGACAAGATCCAGGTACAACATCTGCGCGATATAGAGGCTGGCGTTGTGATCCTGGATTTCCGACCCGATTATGATGATCCGATCCGACAGGAGACGGGAAAAGATGTCGTAACTGCGCTCCCCCCTTCCGGTACGCTCAATGACGAACGGGACCAGATCGGCCATGGCCTCGGGCGCGATTTTCTCGCTGACAAACGGCTTCATGCATGGAACTCCTTCTTTGCGTCTCGGTTCCGTTTTCAAATTGTCGGCTCGGGAACGGGAGGCGGCGCCGCCTCTTTCGCGGAATCGATTGCC